>NZ_CP041242.1:3630000-3857091 GCF_006547045.1 Lysobacter alkalisoli | reverse complement strand
GTCAGCCAGACTATCACCGTGGCGGAGGCGGGAACAGCGCGCAAGCACTGCAACTACGCGGTTCCGCCGTTATCTGCATGTCAAGTGCCCACAGGAAGTCCACAACCCTGGCGGCGACCCATCACGCCGAGATCCGGCCCCGGGGCGCATCCGCAGGCGGGAGGCGCAGGTCTGCGTCCCGATCAATGCAGGTCAGGAGCGGCTTGACCGTGCCCGGACCGATGGTTAGACTTCGCGGTTCCCTTACGCATATAACGCAGAGCCACGTCATGGCCACCAAGCGCACCTACCAGCCCAGCAATCTCAAGCGCAAGCGCGACCACGGTTTCCGCGCGCGCATGGCCACTGCCGATGGCCGCAAGATCCTTGCGCGTCGTCGCGCCAAGGGCCGCAAGCGCCTGAGCGCCTGAGCGCTCGAGCAACAGCTGCCAGCAGCTGTGGCCGCGGTCGCCGGCACGCGTTGCCCGCACCGCCATCGACGCCGATGACGTCCCATCGCTTCCCGCGCGCCGCGCGGGTTCGCGCACGCGGGGATTTCGATCGCATCTTCAAGCACGGGCGGCGTGTCGCGCTGCCCGTGCTTGCTTTGCATTGCAGCTTCGATGACGACGACAGCGCCACCCGGGGCGTGCCTCGTCTCGGCCTGGCCGTCTCGCGCAAGGTCGATCCGCGCGCGGTCGGCCGCAACCGCATCAAGCGTGCCCTGCGCGAAGCGTTCCGCCTTCACCGCGACCGGCTGCGTGCCGGCGACTACGTCGTGGTCGCCCGCCCGGGAGCGGCCCGCCAGGACGGGAAGGCTCTGAGCGAGGCTTTCCTGCAACTGCTGCAACGGGCCGGTGCGTTGCCCCGCGCGGACGCGGACGGCACAATGCGCGCCAGCACGTCTGCCGAGACGCCCGCTCCCCGTGCCGATCTTCCTTCCGGTAGTCCGTCCTGATGGGATCGACCGGAGGCGCCGGACTGCGCCACGTCCGGCCTGACGCTTTGCGAAACCACGAATCCTGAAGAGTCCCGCTCCATGACCCAGACCCGCGTTTTCCTGATCATTGCCTGGCTGATGGTGGCGACCCTGCTGTGGATGGAGTGGGACAAGGAGCGCGCCGCGCCCGTGGCCGAGCCGACGCCGGTCGCCACCACGACCACCGACATGTCCGATGCCGGCGTGCCGGCCGTCACCGGTCCGGTCCCGACGACTGCCGCGGACGATGGCAGCGTGCCCAGCGCACCGCAGCCGGGCGCCACCCCGGATACGCCCACGGCCCCGATCGCATCCGGTGCCGAGGCGGTGACCGTCACCACCGACGTGTTCAAGATCGTGCTCGATGGCGGCCAGCTGCGCCAGGCCGATCTGCTCGGCTACGCCACCACCACCGACGACAACAGCCCGCCGGTGCGACTCTTCACGCTCGACCCGATCGGCTATTTCGTCGCCCAGAGCGGCTGGACCAGCAGCGATCGCACCGCACCTACCCATGCCTCGGGCTTCCAGCCTGTCGGGGACGCGCGCAACTACGTGCTGGCCGAAGCAAGCGACAGCGTGGTCGTGCCGTTCCTGTGGACCGGGCCGGACGGGGTCAGCATCCGCCGCGAGTACACCTTCCGCCGCGGCGACTACGTGGTCGGCGTGCGCGACGAAGTCGTCAACCGTGGCGATGCGCCCTGGCAGGGTTTCGTCTACCGGCAATTGAGCCGGGTGCCGGTGGCGGTCAAGGGCTCCGGCCCGATGAATGCGGAAAGCTTCAGCTTCCAGGGTGCGGTCTGGTACAGCGCGATCGACAAGTTCGAGCGCCGCAAGTACGACGATTTCGTCGACGATGGTCCGCTCAACAAGCGCGTGACCGGCGGCTGGATCGGCATGCTGCAGCACCACTTCTTCGCCGCCTGGATTCCGGGCGAGGCCGACGAGAGCACCTACTCGCTGGCGACCCTGTCCGCCAATGGCGGCACCCAGTACCTGATCCGCGAGGTCGGTCCGGGCGTGAACGTTGCGCCGGGCGCCACTGCCGCCACCGAGGCGCGGCTGTGGGTCGGTCCGAAGCTGGCCAAGCAGATCGAGGCGCAGGGCGTGCCGGGACTGGACCGGGCGATCGACTACAGCCGTTTCAGCATCTTTGCCGCGCTCGGCAATGCGCTGTTCTGGCTGCTCGACAAGATCCACTCGCTGGCCGGCAACTGGGGCTGGGCGATCATCGGCCTGGTGTTGCTGATCAAACTGGCGATGTACCCGCTGTCGAAGGCGCAGTACAAGTCGATGGCCAAGATGCGCAAGTTCCAGCCGCGCATCGCCGCGCTCAAGGAGCGCTACGGCGACGACCGGCAGAAGTTCCAGCAGGCGATGATGGAGCTCTACAAGAAGGAGAAGATCAATCCGGTTGGCGGCTGTCTGCCGATCCTGTTGCAGATGCCGATCTTCCTCGCTCTGTACTGGGTGCTGCTGGAGTCGGTGGAGCTGCGCCATGCGCCGTGGATCCTGTGGATCCAGGATCTGACCGCGCGCGACCCGTTCTTCATCCTGCCGGCGCTGAACATGGCGGTGATGTGGGCGACGCAGAAGCTCACGCCGATGAGCGGCATGGATCCGATGCAGCAGAAGATGATGCAGTTCATGCCGCTGGTGTTCGGCGTGATGTTCGCGTTCTTCCCGGCCGGCCTGGTGCTGTACTGGACCACCAACGGTGCGCTCGGCCTGCTGCAGCAGTGGTGGATGACGAAGAAGTACGCGGAGGCGCCGGCGAAGGCGTGAGTTGGCGGCGCGTTCGATTGAAAGCGAGGCCCGCCGGTTGGCGGGCTTTGTCTTTGATAGCACCGGGTAATCTGCGGGAGAAGCCATCGGGTGTGGCATTGCGGCACACGCCGTGAATACATCCGTGTAGGCTCTTCCGAAACATCCATGTTTCGGAAGGTCCCGCAATGCCACACCCGATGGCTTCTGGACAGGCTTCCGGCGGCTGTGGGAAAAGCAACAACCTCGTCATCTCGACTTTTCCGGGATGACGAAGCCTTCGAGGTTCCCTTCAGCGTTCTGCCACCGTCCCGCCATGCCTCTCCCCAACCGCGACACCATCGCCGCCATCGCCACCGGCCCCGCCGCGGGCGGGGTCGGCATCGTGCGTTTGTCGGGGCCGCAGGCGAAGGCGATCGGCGAGGCGGTATGCAAGCGCGCGTTGCGCCCGCGCCACGCCCATCACGCACACTTCCACGATGCCGGCGGCGCGGTGCTCGACGACGGCATCGCTTTGTATTTCGCCGCACCGGCCAGCTACACCGGCGAGGAGGTGGTCGAGTTGCAGGCGCATGGCAGTCCGGCGGTACTCAATGCGCTGGTCGAGGCCTGTGTCGTGCTCGGTGCACGGCGGGCGCGGCCGGGCGAGTTCAGTGAGCGGGCGTTCCTCGAGGGCCGCCTCGACCTGGCCCAGGCCGAGGCGGTCGCCGACCTGATCGCGGCGGCCGACCTGCAGGCGGCAAGGGCGGCGCGGCGCGCGCTCGACGGCGAGTTCTCGCGCCGGGTCGAGGCGATCGCCGCCGACCTGCTCGCCGCACGCGTGCATGTGGAAGCGGCGATCGACTTTGCCGATGAGCCGATCGATACGCTCGGTGGCGAGGCGCTGAAGCGGAAACTGGGCACGCTCGCCGACGACCTCGACACCTTGCTGCGCGCGGCCGATCGCGGTCGCCGCCTGCGCGACGGTCTGCATGCGGTGATCGTCGGCCCGCCCAACGCCGGCAAGAGTTCGCTGCTCAATGCGCTGGCTGGCAGCGATCGCGCGATCGTCACCGACATCGCCGGCACCACCCGCGACCTGCTGCACGAAACCATCCGGGTCGACGGGGTCGAGCTGACCCTGGTCGATACCGCCGGCCTGCGCGAAGGCGGCGATGCGATCGAGCGCGAGGGCATGCGCCGGGCCGCCGGCGAGCTGCAGCAGGCCGACCTGGCCATCATCGTGCTCGACGCGCGCGATCCGGACCGTGGACGCACGGCCATCGCCGATGCGATTGCCCGGGTGCCGCGGCGGTTGTGGCTGCACAACAAGGCGGATCTGCTGGCGGCGCCCGGGGAATGGTCACCGGCGAGCGGCGAAGAGGTGCTGCATGTGTCCGCGCATACCGGAGCGGGGCTGGAGGCCTTGCATGCGCGTCTGCGAGAACTGGCCCAAGGCCATGCCGGCAGCGACGGGGCGGGCGCCTTCACTGCCCGCAGGCGGCATGTCGAGGCGCTGCATGCCGCAGCGACCGAACTGGCCGAGGCCCGCGCCCAGCTCGACCATGACGTGCTTGAACTGACCGCCGAGGCCCTGCGCCAGGCCCATGACCGCCTTGGTGAGATTACCGGCCGCGTGCATGCCGACGACCTGCTGGGCCATATCTTCTCCAGCTTCTGCATCGGCAAGTGAGGGGGGCGGGCATGGATGCGTACCCGGGCGAATTGTGCTTTGGATCCACTTTTCTGCTTGACAAAGGCACTGTGAAGAGGCGATGAAGGGCGTTGCTCGCATGAGCTCGAATCAGGGGAGAGTTTCACCAATGACGTCATACCGAATGCATGATCGGGTCACGGCCGGCTGCGCGGCGGCGGGCCGGGTGGTCCTGCTCGTCGCCCTGGGCCTGGCCCTGGTCGCCTGTGGCCAGGATGCGCCGGCACCGGCCACTCCGGCCCAGGCCCCGGAACCGGAGGTGGCCGAAACGCCGGCCGAAACGGCCGAAACCGACGAGGGGGAGACGCCCGATCGGCTGTCGACGCTGGACGCCGGCGAGCTGCGCGAGGCCGCGCGCCAGGCCTACGCGGAGAACCGCCTGTACGCCCCCACCGGCAACAACGCGGTCGAGTACTACCTGGCGCTGCGTGAGAAGGCTCCGGCCGATGCGGCGGTGTCCAGCGCGTTGACCGATCTGCTGCCGATGACCGTCATCGCGATCGAACAGAGCGTGCAGCGCGAAGACTTCGACGAAGCGCTGCGGCTGACCCGGCTGCTCGCGCGTGCGGATCCGCAGCATCCGGCCCTGGCCCGGCTCAATGACAGCATCGAAGCCCAGCAAACCGCTTCAGCCCGTCGTGTCGAACAGGAACGGATCGGCGCCGAAGAGCGTGCGCGCCGGCAGGAAGAACTGGAGCGCCAGCGGCTGACCGAACAGCAGGCCCAGCAGCAGCAGGCCGCGCGTGAACTCGCCGCCCAGCAGGAAGCCGCGCGCCAGCAGGCCGAGCAAGAGGAAGCCGAACGCATTGCCGCCGAACGCCGCGCCGCGGAACAGCGCGCTGCCGACCAGCGTGCAGCGCAGCAGCGAGCCGCCGAGCCGGTCCGGGCGACTGCCGCCGATCTGCGGCCGCTGTCGACGCCGGCGCCGCGCTATCCGCCGGAGGCTTTGCGTGCGGGCACGTCCGGCGAAGTCCAGATCGAATTCACCGTCGGCACCGACGGTTCGGTCACCAGTGCTCGTGTGGTCCGCTCCAGTCCCCCGCGGGTGTTCGACCGCGAGGCGGTCGCCGCGGTCCGCAACTGGCGTTTCCAGCCGCTCGCCAATCCGGTCACCACCCGCCGCACCATCGGCTTCAGCCCGGGGGGTGAGGCCAGCTTCATTGGCGCATGCGCCAATGAAGCTCCCAAAGTGCGCACCGCAAACTTTGGGCCCCAGGCCATGCTTCCGATCCTCCGCCCGCGCCTGGGGCGCGAGCCGCCCCCGTTACCAAGGGGGCCAGAGCACCTGGTCTGTTGGATGATCGAGGCGCCGGGGGCGAAGGCCCTTGGATGCGAATGTCCCCCGGCACCGGCCAGGGGACATTCGCCGTCAAGGCTGGCAGGCCGCGTCGGAACAGCCAGACAGCGGCGAGAACCGGTATCAAACGCAAGCCAGCGCCACGCCTTCGCTGAGGAAGAGTTCCCGCTCAGGTGGAAGAAGAACAAATGAGAAGCCCGGCGTTCGCCGGGCTTCTCATTTCAATTCAATGCACTCGATTCCGGATCACTCGGAGATCGCCAGCTTCTCCTGGTTGTACCGGTGCACCGCCGCCAGCCACAACACCGCCGCCAGCCCGAGCGCGGCGGACAGGTAGACCGCCCATGCCTGCGGGCCGATCCATTCGCCGCGGATCACCTTCAGCAACATCTGGTTCTGGGCCAGGAAGGGCACCGCGTACTGCCACAATTGCGATTTGATCGGATTCACCATCAGGATGAAGGTCGGCACCATCGGCAGCAGCATCAGCCAACTCATGTGGCTCTGCGCCTCCTTGGTGCTCTTGGCCGAGCCGGCCAGGAAGGTCAGCAGCGAATTGCCCAGCAGCATCATCGGCAACAGGATGAACAGCATCCGCGCGATCGACTCGAAGCTGACATCGAGCAGCTTCGCCGCCCTGATGTCGATCAGGGTCGCGCCCTTGAACGCGAGCAGGCTCAGCAACAGCGAGATCAGCCCCAACACACAGGCAGCGGTGATCTTGCCGCTGACCGTCGCGCTGCGCGGTGCCGGCGTGGCCAGCAACGGCTCCAGCGATTGCCGCTCGCGCTCGCCGGCGGTGGCGTCGATGATCAGGGCCGCGCCACCGATGAACGAGGTCAGGATCAGGAAGTACGGCAACAGCACCGCCAGCATCTGGCCCTGCTTGGCAGCGACGCTGGCCAGGTCGCGCTCGCCCACGGCGATGGGTTGGATCACAACCGGGTCGATGCCGCGCACCATCAACCGCAGATTGCCCACCTGGCGGCGGTAGCCCTCCAGCGCGATCTGCAGCCGCCGCACCGGCAGTTCGGCGTAACGGCGGGTGCTGTCGTAGACCACCTCGATGGAGGCCGAGCGCCCGGCATGCCAGTCTTCGCCGAAATCCTCGCTCAGTACCAGGCCGACGTCGACCACCTGGCCGATGATCGACGCTTCCAGGTTGTCGGGTGCAGGGACCACCTCGATGCTTTGGCTGGCAAGCCAGGCGACCAGGTTGGGTGCTCGCTCGCTACCGACCATGGGTACTTTCAGCACGCCTTCGAGCTGGGTCCGGGCACGTTGTTCGCTCAGCGCTCCCATGCCGAGCATCATTGCCGGGAACAGCACCGGCCCGAGCAGCAGGACCAGGGCCAGGGTGCGGCGATCGCGGGAGATGTCGAGCAGTTCCTTGCGCACCACGGTGAGCAGCGAGGCGAAGAAGCCGATCCGACGTGGCGATTTGCCTTTGAATGCGGTGTTCATGCGTGCAGGCCCTCCGACGAACCGATCGCCTTGACGAAGGCGTCCTCCAGATTGGTTTCGGCATAGCGCTGGCGCAGTTCGTCGGCGCTGCCGGCGGCGACCACCCGACCCTTGGCGATGATGACGATGCGGTCACACAGTGCCGCCACCTCCTGCATGATGTGACTGGAAAAGATCACGCAGCGGCCCTCCGCGCGCAGGCGGCGCAGGAATTCGCGCATTGCCCGCGTCGTCATCACATCCAGACCGTTGGTGGGTTCGTCGAGGATGACGTTCTTCGGGTCGTGTACGAGTGCGCGGGCGATCGCGGTCTTGGTCCGCTGGCCCTGGCTGAAGCCCTCGGTGCGGCGGTCCAGGATGTCCGCCATGTCGAGCGCATCGGACAATGCCGCGGTGCGCTGGGCAATGTCCGTCCTGTCCATGCCATGCAGCCTGCCGAAGTAGGCGATGTTCTCGCGCGCGGTCAGGCGTTTGTAGACGCCGCGCGCGTCCGGCAGCACGCCGAGCGCGCGCCGCACCGCAGCCGGGTCGTGAGCGGCATCGATGCCGTCGACGTGGATGTCGCCGCGGTCGGGCGCCATCAACGTGTAGAGCATGCGCAGGGTGGTGGTCTTGCCGGCGCCGTTGGGGCCAAGCAGGCCGGTGATCTGGCCGTCGTGGGCCTTGAAGCTGACGCCTTCGACCGCGGTGACCGTGCCGGTCCGGGTCTTGAACGCCTTGTGCAGGTCGTTTGCGATGATCATTGGAGATTCCGTGAGTGGGGAGCAGTGGCGCGTACCGGTTGGTGTGTCGCGCTCAGGGCTCCCAGCCGTTGTAGCCGGTGAACGGCGGAACGTAGTCGAGGGCGTCCAGACACTTGGCGTCGAGTGCCTGCGGGTCGGCCGACTCGATGAACTGTGCGATCAGGCGCGGCATGCAGCCCACGCCCATCACCCCATGGCCTTGTCCGCGCAGAGAGAAGTGGCGCGCATTGGGCAGATCGCCGGCCACTTCGTCGCCGTACTCGGGCGGCGTCACCGGATCCAGTTCGCCGGACAGCAGCAGGACCGGCAGTTCACCTTTGAACGGTGCGTTGAAATCGGTCGGGACGTCGCCGGTCGGCCAGAAGTCGCAGCCGGTGAAGAAACGCGAGCCCTGTTCGGTGCCCATCAGGGTGCCGGCATCGGCTGGGTCGGGTTCGTAGCGACGCGCGTCCTCCGCGCACACCACCGAGCGCTGCATGCCGAGGTTCATCATGTCCTCCATCTGCCCGCTCCAGAGCTGGGCGATCGACATCATCGGCTCGTAGTGGCCCTGCTCGGCCTCGCTAATGACCAGCGGCAGTACCGCGCCCAGTTGCGGCACATAGGACACGCCATGCACCAGGCCGATCAGGGTGTCCGCGGTCAACTGGTCCTGTCCCGGTGCGAAGGTGGTCGGATGGCGGTAGCTGACCTCCACCGGCTGTTCGGCGAGCCGCGACTGCAATGCGCGGATGCGCGAGATCAGGTCCTCGCCGAAGCGGGCCTTGCAGGCCGGCGTCCCGGCGCATTGCGCATCCTGCCGTTGCAGGCTGCGATCGAGCATGCGCGCGAACTCGCCGCCGACCACCAGCCGGTTCGGGACGACGCCATCGAGTACCACGCTGCGGGTGTGTTGCGGGTAGCGCGCGGCGTACTGCTGAGTGACCCGGGTGCCATAGGAGCCGCCGACCAGATTGATGCGTTCCACGCCCATCGCCGCGCGCACCGCGTCGAGGTCGGCCAGGGCGTGGCCGGTGGTGTAGAAGCGCGGGTCGGCGCGGCCTTCCAGCGATTCCAGGCACTGGCGGAAGTAATCTCCGGCGGCTTCGGGATCGGCCATCCGTTCCGGTTCCAGCTGCAGTGGCCGTCCGTCCGGGGCGCGGCAATCGAGCGGGTTGGACTGTCCGGTGCCGCGCTGGTCGACCAGGATGATCGCGCGCTGCTTGCGCACGTCCCTGAGGGCGCGGTCGACCATAGGCGCCACGGCGGTTGCCGCCTGGCCCGGCCCGCCGGCGAGGAAGAACACCGGGTCGGCGGCGCCGGCACCGCGTTCGGCTTCAAGCCAGGCGATGTTGAGCTCGATCCGGCGGCCTTCAGGCCGAGCCGGATCCTCGGCGACCTCGAAGCGGCCGCACTGGGCGCCGACCGTCGGCATGCCGCGTTCGCCGCCGAGCACGCAGGGCTTGAACGCGATTTCGCCGTACTGATGTACGGAAGTGTCGATCCGGGTCGCCACCGCGGCCGGATCCTCCGGCTGGCAGCCGACAGCAAGCAGCGCGGCCGCGAGCGTGAGCAGTGGAATGAACCGCAGTGGTGGAGTCATGCGTCCCCCTCGGGAAAGAAAATCGATTCGATGGTGGCGTTGAACAAGGCGGCGATCCGGAACGCCAGCGGCAGGCTGGGATCGTACTTGCCGGTTTCGATCGCGTTGATCGTCTGCCGTGAAACTTCCAGACGTTCGCCAAGCTGCGCTTGTGACCAGCCGCGTGCCTCGCGCAGTTCGCGGACGCGGCTTCTCACTGGTAGCGCCGCGAGGTGACGGCTGCAAACACGCCGTAGAGGAGTGCGTACAGCGGAAGGATCCAGATCAGCACGGTGGCGCCATCGAGCGGCTGCAACACGGCGCGGCCCAGCAGGCCGAGCGAGAAGGCGCCCAGAGTCAGTACCAGCGATGCCAGGGCAAAGGCCTCCAGCTGGATCCGCCGTTGCAGTTCATCGCTGTCGCGTACGAACCGCAGCAGGGCGCGGGCGGCAAAGCCGATCGGGATCACCGGCAGCAGCGCGATCGCGGCACGCGCCAGGGGGGAATCGACGGCCCTGAGGGCATGGACCGAAGCCAGCAGCACGACCACATAGCCCGTCATCGCGGGGATGAATTCACGCAGGTAGCGGCGGGAAACGGCAGCGGTCATGGCGGACCCTTTGTGTCAAGGAGGCTTGACACAAGCATCCCTCTGTGTGGGCGCCATGTCAAGCATGCTTGACATAATGGCCCGCCCGCCCGGCGCGTTACTTGCTGCTGACGTACTTCTCGCGGCGAATCTGCTTCACTTCCAGCGCGCATGCTTTCAGCGCCTCGAAGCAGGCATCGACCATGTTCGGGTTGCCGCACAGGTAGGCGATGTCATGGCTGGCATCCGGTGCGACCTCGTCGAGGAACTGCTGCACGTAGCCGTGGCGGACGTCGGCGTGCGCGTGCGGGGACCCGGCGTCCGGCAGCTCGCGCGAGAAGCAGGGCATGAAGCGGAAGTGGTCCGGATGCTTGTCGGCGAAGGCGCGGAATTCATCCCCATAAAGCAGCTCCGCCGGAGTCCGTGCGCCGAACAGCAGGACCACCTGCACGCCGCGCTCGCGGATTGCCGCTTCAAGTTGCGGCAGCATCGAGCGGTACGGGGTCACGCCGGTGCCGGTGGCGATCAACAGATAGCGCGCGTTGGCATCGCCCGGCATCAGGCAGAAGCGGCCGAACGGACCGCTGGCGTCGACCGTGCCGCCGACCTCCAGGCCCTCGAACAGCGCCGTCGCCGCGCCGCCGGGGACGTAGCTGACCGCGATCTCGACCGCCTCGCCCGGACCCATCGCGTGATCGTGGATGGTCGCCAGCGAATAGCTGCGCTTGGTCGCGGTGCCGTCGGCGTACTCGAAGTGGACCTGGATGAACTGGCCGGGGATGAAGTCGAGTGGCAGGCCGTCGTCGCGGACGAAGCTGTAGTGGCCGATGGCCGGGGCCAGCATGCGGCGGGAGATGAGCTTGAGCGGGAAATGCTGGATGGCCACGTGGTCGGTCGGTCCTGTGTGTCGCTCGGGCAGGGCGACAGCATATGCGTCGGCGGAGTGCGCCGGGCGGAACACTGTAGCCCGGGGCATGGACGGTCGGCCGCCTATAATAACGGCTATCGCCGCGGTGCCCGCGGCCCAGGCCTGGCCATGACTCCCACCATGAACGAGCAATCCGCCGCCGTTGCGGCACCTGCGCTGTCGGTCCCCGCCCTCAGCGTGAGTGGTCTGCGCAAGACCTACGACAACCGGGTCGAGGCGCTCAAGGGCGTTTCGCTCGACGTCGCCCAGGGCGACTTCTTCGCCCTGCTCGGCCCCAACGGCGCCGGCAAGAGCACCCTGATCGGCATTGTCAGTTCGCTGGTGAACCTGAGCGGGGGCGAGGTGCGCATCTTCGGCACCGACCTGGTCCGTGAGCGCGACACCGCCATGCGCCTGATCGGCCTGGTGCCGCAGGAACTCAACTTCAACATGTTCGAGAAGCCGCTCGACATCCTGGTCAACTACGCCGGCTTCTACGGCATCCCGCGTGCCGAGGCGCTGGTGCGTGCCGAGCAGGAACTGCGCCGCGCCCAGCTGTGGGACAAGGCAGCGATGATGAGCCGTACCCTGTCCGGCGGCATGAAGAGAAGACTCATGATCGCCCGCGCGATGATGACCCGGCCGCGCCTGCTGATCCTCGACGAACCGACCGCCGGCGTCGATATCGAGATCCGCCGCGGCATGTGGCAGACCCTGCGCGAGATCAACGCTGCTGGCACCACCATCATCCTGACCACGCATTACCTGGAAGAGGCCGAGAGCCTGTGCCGCAACCTCGCCATCATCGACCGCGGCAGCATCGTTGCAGCCGGTCCGATGAAGACATTGCTGGCCAAACTCGACGTCGAGGGCTTCCTGTTCGATATCGACGGCCGGCTGCCGACGGCATTGCCGGCGATCGAGGGCACGACCATCATCGCCCCCGACGACCACACCCTCGATGTCGAGATGCCGCGCTCGATGGACCTCAACCGGGTGTTCGCCGCGCTCGGCGAGGCCGGCATCCGGGTGCGATCGATGCGCACCAAGTCCAACCGCCTGGAGGAACTGTTCGTGCGCATGACCGGCGAGAACGCCATCGATGCCACCGACAGCACCACCCAGGTCGCCCCGGAGCCGACCGCATGAACACGACCGATGCCACGCACCACGAGGCGACCAGCGCCGCCCGGCGCAACTTCGTCGCCCTTGGCACCATCGTGCGCCGCGAGATCACCCGCATCCTGCGCATCTGGGGCCAGACCCTGGTGCCGCCGGCGATCACGATGACCCTGTACTTCCTGATCTTCGGCGGCCTGATCGGCTCGCGCATCGGCACCATGGACGGCATCGCCTACATGGACTTCATCGTGCCGGGCCTGGTGATGATGAGCATCATCCAGAACAGCTACGGCAACATCTCCTCGAGCTTCTTCGGCGCCAAGTTCGGCCGCCATGTCGAGGAGCTGCTGGTCAGCCCGATGCCGAACTGGGTGATCCTGACCGGCTACGTCGCCGGCGCGGTCGCGCGCGGACTCGCGGTCGGCGCGATCGTGCTGTGCATCGCCATGCTGTTCACCAAGGTGCGCATCCCGCACCCGTTCGTCACCCTGACCACGGTGATACTGGGAGCGACCATCTTCGCCCTCGCCGGCTTCGTCAACGCTGTGTACGCGAAGAAGTTCGACGACATCGCGATCGTCCCGACTTTCATCCTGACCCCGCTGACCTACCTCGGCGGCGTGTTCTATTCGGTCAAGCTGCTGCCCGGCTGGGCCGAGGCCGCGACCCACGCCAACCCGATCTTCTACATGGTCAACGCGTTCCGCTACGGCCTGCTCGGTGCGAGCGACGTACGGCTGTGGGTGGCCTACGCGCTGATGCTCGGCTTCGTGGTCGCACTGGCGGCGCTCGGCCTGTGGCTGCTGAAGCGGGGTGTAGGGCTGCGCAGCTGAGGTGCCGGTCAGGTTGATCGGGCAGGTCTGCTCTCTTCACTTCTCATTGCGGTGCCAGCGCCTGCAGGTGTTATCCCAATCACGATTCCGGGAGCAGACGCGCGATTTGTCGCAGATGCGCCGATATGATGAGCACGAATGACGCGAGCAGACCGCATTGATGGCCAAAAGCATCGGAATTTGCGCGTGGACACGAGGCGATCATTGACCGCAACAGTTTCAGCATATGCCTGCGTGCCGTGAGAGAACCGGGCAAGGCCCTGCAGGCCAGTGCGACTACCCAGGATCCCCGCAACTGAACAACTAAGGAAAGGAGCAAGATGGATATCGGGTGTTCTATCAGCATCATGCGACGTGGTGTGCTTGTGGCGATGGCCATCGGTGTACTGGTGGCCTGTGGTCGCTCGGAGCAGGCCGTCGCAACACAGGACGGAGAGCCGGTGCAGGCCGGCGAGTCCGCCCCGGCCGAAACAGCCGTCAGCCCGGCTGCAGCCCCTGGGCCTGCTCCCGAGCCGGCGAAGCCGGTCGGCTTCGACCTTGCCTCGGTGCCGGTGTCCGACCGTGCGCTTGGCGCGTTTCCGTTCATTGCGCTCCCGGAGGGCTATGAAGCGATTGACGAGCAGACCCTGAATATCGCGCGAGTGCCGTTCTGGACGGGCGACCGGCTGGAAAACGTCGAAGGAAAGGTCTACATGGCGACGATCCAGGAGCAGCAGGGCTGGACCTACTCCCACCTGGAACTTGAGCGCAATATCCAGCATGTGGTCGAGCAGGCCGGTGGCATGCTGGTAACCGACTCGAACATCGCGCCGGACGTGCTTGAGAGCGTCAGCCGTGATGTCCGCGTAAGTCTGGTCGGCGGCTGGGGCGATGTTTACAACTACCCGGTGCGGACCTACGTGATCCGCAACACCGACAAGACGGTCTGGCTGCACCTGTGCGCCGACAGTGCCGGCGCCGGCCTGATCATCGTCGAGGCCAAGGCGTTCGAGCCGACTGCCAGCTTGCTACCGGCCGATGCGCTCAAGCGAGAGATCGACGCCCATGGCAAGGTCGCCATGCAGATCCACTTCGCAGTCGACAAGGCCGACATCATGCCGGACTCGATGCCACAGATCGAGCAGGTCACCAGCCTGCTGAACAACGATCCGGTGCTGAAGCTGTCGATCAACGGCCATACCGACAATACCGGCGATGCTGCCCACAACCAGGTACTTTCCGAAGCGCGTGCCAAGTCGGTGGTCGCTGCACTGATCGCGCGCGGTATCGACGAGTCGCGCCTGCAGGCGAAGGGCCAGGGCCAGAGCGAACCGGTTGCCGACAACGCGACCGAGGCAGGGCGGGCGAAGAACCGACGGGTCGAGCTGGTCAGGATCTGATCGGCCATGTCGTGCCCACCTGTTTTCGTGCGTTGTTTCCCTTTGTCCGTTACCAAGACGTCGCCTAGCTGAATGCAATGTCGTGATGCGCGGCTACCAGGTTGCCGCATCCTAGTAGACAAGCGGTTCGCGGCTGCAAAAAACGAGGCGGCGGTCTTCGCAGCTCATATGCAAAGCTGTTAAGGTCGCCCGGTCCGATCACGGTACGGGTGTACAGAGACCCCGAAACTGGCGATTCGTTGACCTACTGCCCTCATCGGAACATGGAGTTTCCACATGTTGCAGCGCCCGCCCTTCATGAACGTCCCCGCTTCCGTCCTGGTACTGCTTGTCCTTGGGCTCGCCCTTGCCGGCTGCAGCCAACCAGTCGAGGAGCCGGAGGCACAAGCGGTGACTTCCGTCGATAGTGCGACGACTGGTGCCGATGTCGATGCTGCACCGGCCGCAGCACCGGCGGTGGACAGCGCAACGGAGTTCGATATCACCTCGGTTCCGGTGTCGCAGGCCGCGCTGGGCGAGTTCCCGTACTTCGCGCTGCCGACAGGATACGAGCCGCGGAGCTGGGAAGCCCGGGATTTCGACCGTTTTCCGTTCTGGGTCGGCGACCGCTTCGAATGGGTTGAAGGCAAGCTCTGGTCGACGTTCATCGGTGCCGTGGACGGCAAGAAGATGTCGCAGTACGAGGTCAAGCGCAATCTCGACCATGTCATTGCCGGTGCCGGTGGCACCAAGATTTTCGAAGGCCAGGTGCCGAACGCGGCAGTCGAGTCACTCGGCAGAGGCATCATGGTCGAGCACAACACCGGCCTCGGCGGCATTGCCAGCGAACCGAGTACGGTCTGGCTGCTGCGCAGGCCGGATCGCAACATCTGGGTATACCTCAATACCTACAGCGCCGGTGGCAGCCTCGCCATCGCTGAGTCTGAAGCCTTCCTTCCGACTGCCGCATTGATTCCTGCCAGCGAACTCAGGCAGAAGCTCAACGCCGATGGCCGGATCGCACTGCAGGTCAACTTCGCCATCGACAAGGCCGACATCCTGTCCGAGTCACAGCCGCAGATCGAGCAGGTGTTGCAGCTGCTGCGCGAGGATTCCACGCTGAAACTCTCGGTCAACGGCCACACCGACAGCACGGGCGATGCCAACCACAATCAGGCGTTGTCTGAAGCGCGTGCACAGGCGGTGGTCGCTGCGCTGGTTGAGCAGGGCATCGATGCCGCACGCCTGGAGGCTGCCGGCTTCGGTCAGAGCCAGCCGGTCGCCGACAACGACACCGAGGCAGGCAAGGCGCAGAACCGCCGCGTCGAACTGATGCGCCTGCCCTGAAACATGCTCTGACAAAAGGCAGGCATCCCCGTGCTATGCCACTGATCTACCGACCGGCGGCTGGAAGCGAGATTGTTGGTCCTCGTAATCGGCACCGAATCAGGACGGAGCTCGCGTTACGGTTCTGCCTTACAAAAAAAAACCAGAAAGAACACGAGGAAAACCCGATGTTGCGACACACCCTTTCCCTCGCCATCCTGATGCCTCTACTGGCAGTCGGATGCGCTGACAAACCCGGTGTTCCAGCCGAGCAGGCCGAGACAGTCGAATCGACGGCACGAGAAATTGGGTCTGCAGAAACCATGCCTGAGACGACCGAAGAGGCGACAAGCCATGCGCTGGATCCGGCTATGGAGGCCATGGTGCAGTTGGCGGCCCAGCTGAGCGCCGCCGCTGCCGTGTGCGGAAGTTCTTCCCGCGCTGAAATTGACGCCGCTGCCACCCAGTCGCGGCAAACCATGGCCGGGCGTGGTCTGAGTGGTACCGACCACGACCGCATCTACAACGCCTCGTTCAGATCGGTCGAGCGCAAGTTCGAGCAGATGTCCGCCGCCGAGCGGAAGCAAAGCTGCGACGAGTTGGAGCAGCTCGGCGAGGCAATGAAGGAAATGGCGGAGGGGCTTCCGTCAGAGCAATAGCAGCTCCATCCGGGAACATCGCTGAAGCTGGGCGCTTCCGGTTTTTGTTTACGTAATCCTGTCCACTGATCCAAGTACGGAGAATCCCATGCCCAACATGATCAAGCCATTGATGCCGGCCTGCCTCCTCGCTGCCGTGGCCATTGCATTCAGCCCTTCGTTGCACGCCCAGGGCGGGCCTGGCGACGTTGGGACGCAGGTGGCCAGGGCCGTGGGTTCGTTGCATGCCATGGCGAGGGCCTGTGGTGCGGCTACCGATCAGCAACTGGCCGGACTGAAGCAGAAACAAAAGGCCCAGCACGGCCAGTTCGGCATGGACCCGGCCACCTTCGACCCAGGCTTTGATGCCGGTGAAAAAGAAGTCGACCAAAGCATGCGGAACATGTCACCGGTGCAGAAGGTCGAGGCTTGCGCAGAAGTCAAGCAGCAATTCGAGGAGGCCGCCCGGCAACTCGGCGAGACGTACGGCCAGTGATCCCTGCCCGCGGAGTAGCGCGGGCAAGGTTCGACATCAAGAGTTACAGGCCAGGGAGCCCACCCTTCGCCTGCCGGCACCTTCTTCAGGAGAAGAATAGAAATGAACCAGCAACTTTCCCGCACCTTGAGCCACGGCTTTGCGATAACGCTGCTGGCGGGCGCCCTCGCCGCCTGTGGGGTGGCCCCGCAGGCCGATGTCGATACCCCGGACCAAGGCGCGCAGATGCTGGAACCGGCTGAGCAGGAGATGACAGAGGAAGCGGCGGCGACGGGTCAGCTGGAGTCCGGCCAAGCTGAATCTGAGTCGGAGGGCGCCGATGCTGGCTTCGATTTAGGCAAGGCGCCGGTCTCGACGGTCGCTCTGGGCGAGTTTCCCTTTGTTTCGCTTCCAGAGGGATACGAGCCGATAAACAAGCCGAGAACGCTGAGCATCGCACGGGTGCCGTTCTGGACAGGCGACAGGTTGGAGCAGGTCGAGGGCAAGACCTATGTGGTCACCATCCAGGCGCAGAAAGGAGTGACCTACTCCGCCTTTGAGCTGATGCGGAATATTGAGCATGTGATCGAACAGGCGGGTGGCGTCAAGGTTACCGATTCCAGGATTCCGTCCGAGGTTCTCAAGTCTGTCGGCAGCGATGTCAGCGTTGGCCTGATCGACGGTTGGGGCGATGTGTACAACAATCCTGTCCAGACCTACGTGATCCGGACTGCCGACAAAACGGTCTGGGTCCATCTGTGCAGCAACAGCATGGATGCCGGCTTGCTCATTGTCGAGGCGCAGGCATTCGAGCCTACCGCGAGCCTGTTGCCGGCCGATGCGCTGAAGCAGCAGCTTGATATCGATGGCAAGGTCGCGCTGCAGATTCATTTCGCCGTCGACAAGGCCGATATCCTGCCCGAGTCTCAACCGCAGGTCGATCAGGTGCTGAAGCTGCTACAACAGCATCCGTCGCTGAAGCTCTCGGTCGATGGCCACACCGACAATACCGGCAATGCCGACCGTAATCAGGCGTTGTCCGAAGCGCGGGCACAGGCAGTGGCGGCCGCATTGACCGCGCAGGGCATCGAAGCGAAGCGGCTGCAGGCGCAGGGGTTTGGCCAGAGTCAGCCCGTAGCCGATAACTCGACTCAAGATGGCAAAGCTGCCAACCGCCGCGTGGAGCTGGTGAGGCTGGACTGAGGGTGCGCTATCTCTGCTTGGTGCCTGGCTCCAGCCGTTGTACGGCGCCCATACGCTGAGGTCTTGAAACGGTCATCTCAAGCGTGTAACGTCAGCAAGACCTTGGGTGTCATATTTCGCCGCAGAGCGTCAGCTGAAAACCGCCCGAGGGCCGAAAAGAACAGGAATCGAGCAGCAACATCATGCCCCCGGCACTAACGAGACATTGGGGGTTTCGAAGTCAAGTCGAGAGAAGAGAGGATATTTCTCATGGAACTCAAGCAGCGTCGTTTCGGTACCCGTCAGCGCGGTCAGGGCATGACCGAGTACATCATCATCGTGGCATTGATCGCGATTGCGGCCATCACCGTGGTCAGCTTCTTCGGCGGCACGGTCCGCAATCAGGTAGCGGGTATGGCCCAGGAACTGTCGGGCACGAGCGCAAGCTCGTCGATTGGGCAGGCCAAGCAGAACGCTCAAAAGGCTGCCAATGATGCCAAACAAGAAAGGAACATGGGCAGTTACGAGAATCAGGTCAGCGACTGACCTGTAATCTCGTTTCAAGTCGGTTTCGCATAACCGGAGGGCGGTGCTTGTGGCTACTAGACCACGAGCGCGGCTCTGCTGCTGGCTTCCTGCGCGATCGGAACGGATTATCGCCTGACTGCAATCATCGTTGCAGCAGGCAATCATTTCTGCAGTGCTGATTGCCTGTATGTAGTCAGGTGTGTTGCCCGTGCCGGGCAGGACTCTAATGGCGCACCGGTTGCCCAAGGCATGCCAAGGGTGAATGCCAATGGACGTCAACAATAAAGAGATGGCTCGTCGTATCAGGCTTCGCGGCGCAAGTGCGAGGCCTTCGGGTGCTCGCCGATTGCGTGGCCAGGCCATGGTGCTGTTCCTGGTGCTGGTCGGGGTCCTGTGCCTGGGCGCGGTCCTGATGTTCAACACTGGCCAGACCGTTCAGAAGAAAGTGCATTTGACCAACACGGCTGATGCGGCAGCCTACAGTGTTGCCGTGCAGCAGGCACGGGCGATGAATTTTGTTGCCTACATGAACCGCGGGCGTATCGCCAACGAAGTCGCGGTTGCCCAGATGGTCAGTCTGTGGTCGTGGATGAACATGTATCACACGCATGCAGTCGCTGGGCAGAATTTCTTTTTTTATATCGAATCGCTATGCAATGCCTTGTCTCTTATCCCAGGCGTTGCAGCCATATGCCAGCCAATCGCCCGAGCTGCGAACCTGATGAAGAAGGGATATCAGGCGGCTGAAAAAGGTTTGGCTAGTACCAGGGCTGCCGTTCATCCGCTTGTGGATGGTGCCGTAACGATGCTGGGAACCTGGAACCTTGGGCTGGCGAACGCGGCAGATCTGATGCTGGCAGGAATGCTGGTTGATGGCATAAAGGTTGCCCGTGATGTGGTCGATAAGAACGATAAGAATGCCAAAATTCCGGCGCTGGCCCATGGGCTGCTGCTAAACCAGATAAGAAAGGCGAGCACGGAAAGCAATATGCTGGACAGGTTTAAAAAGGGTCGGGCATCAGAAGGCGATACCAGGCACATAGCGGGCATGAATCGCTATCGCAATGTCGTGATGGCATCGCGCGATTACTTCAGTGCTGACAGAACCTCTGAGACCCCACTCCCGTTCATCAAGCTCAAGGAGCGCGGCGGTACGGACATGGTGGATTATGACCGCTGGGTTGCGGTCGACGCCCTGGACCTGAACATGAAGTTCTGGAAGCTGGAATTTGATATTTCGCTTGGGTTCGGCGGTGCACAGGCAGTAAGAGACGTAGTAGGAGATGGGAGTAAAACCCCCAGGTTTTTTGAAGGCATAGAGAGCGGCCGGAATGGGGCGGGTGCCGGTTGGTACTACGAGGGCCTGCCGGGAAATGATGGGCATCCTCTCTATCCACAGTATGGCGGGGCTACGAACAATACTGCGAAATTTGTAGAGCAATACCCGTCTGTGAATCAGCCTAAGACTCTTCCATTCTTTTCCCCTCTGGGACCGACCGGTGGTCCGAATCGAAAGCGAGATGCGTACCTTTCCGGCCACCGTGGGCTGCAGGACTATAGCGACATAAACCAAGAGTATGCCCGGACCCCGGAGGGGGAGAAGGCAGGTCCGATTTTCACTGTTCTTGTCGAAAGTGACCGTAAGCATGCCCGCACCAGTGAGGACACTGAGATCGGTGGCCCGGCAAATGGCCAGCTTGAACTGAACAATGACATGAGCGGCGACAAGATGAGGGCGATCGCGTCGGCGCAAGTTTACTTTAATCGCCCACCGGCCCACCCATGGTTTCAGCGTGTCTCGCGGCAATCGTGGAAGGATAAAAACCCGACGGTTGCCAATGAGCTCGAGATGGGGAGCCTGTTCAGTCCTTACTGGCAGGCACGTCTGATAGAAACTCCCGCGAAGGACTACTTGGTGGTCCTTCCTTCATTGGCGGGTGGCTAGGGCTCTGGACGGGATCTATGACAAATAAGACGAATAACAGGTCTGAAAGCGTGCCGAGCATGGGTGAATCGCTTCTGAAAGGCTTACTTCTGAAGGGCGTATTTTTGAAGGCGGCCATCGTGGTCATTGCATTGACTGCTTGTACTCAATCCGGAGCCGATGTGGCAGTTGCCGCTGGCACAGCTGTGTCGCATGACAGCGCGGAGGCTGGTGATGCCGATATTCCAAGAATCTATGTTGACCGCGTGTTTGAAAAATCGGTCGATAAGGGTACGAATTTCTATCTCAACCTTTATCAGGAAGCCCTCTCGATGTGCCAGGAGGCGGGCGCATCGACCAAGCCATTAAGCCCTGATGATGAGGCGCGAGTTGGCACTGAACGCTGGCAGTACTGGCGAGTTCCCGGTCGGTTGGCGTACCGGGTGGAAAGCTGGGAGTTTGCAACAGGGGAGACGCCTTCGACTGCATGCCATTTCGACCTGCAGACGAGCGAAGCGCGCCATGCCTATTTTGATCGCGAGAAAACGGTCTATCTCGACATGCTGACAGGCGAGAGCAGGGTTGCGCCGCCGAAACCCGAGAACCTGGGTGCGTACGACTTGACCGCTGATAACGATCGCTACGCCGCAGAGCCGGGCTGGGATGGGCCGAACCAGCAAGCAGTTCTCGGGCAACCGTGCAACGAATGGCAGCATGGGGCTGCGGAAAGCATCTGTGTATGGTCCGCAGGCGAGAAATGGGGGTTCTCCGCGGGGCCGCATGCTGATTTGCAGGGCGGAACGCCGAGCACGCACCGTATCGATCTGAAAATCGATCCTCCACCAAACGGCACGGGTGCACGCTTGACCACCAGGCGATTCAATATCGACCAGGGCATTGACCTGGACGAGATTCTGCCTGCCGAGGTTGCCAACGGAATGTAACCGGGAGTGACGTGTATGGGTAACGCGATATCTTTCCGCCAGCCTGCATTGAGTGGAGTGAAGTCACCAAGACTGCAGCATGGCCAAGCACTGACTGAAATGGCGATTCTTGCAGTAGTGCTGGTGCCGCTGTTCCTGCTGATCCCAATGCTTGGCAAGTACTCCCATACTCAGCAGATGGCCCAGCAGGCAGTGCGCGCGGCAGCCTGGGAAGCGACAGTTGCGGATTCGTACCACTGGGATGATTCAGTCGAAAGCAATGCTTGGCGTGCCCAACAACTCCAGAAGCTGATTGATCGCCATTACGGGGATGCGGCCGCTCCGATTCGCTCGCAGTCATCCGGTGCACAAGGGAGTGATGCGGTCGAAGATGTGATGATGAATACGTTTTCCGGACGGCCATTGCTCCAGCGTGATGGTGTCGAGCTGTTGCCGTACAAGAATGAATCTGCTGGCTTTTCCTCAAAGGCGATTGAGCTGCTGGACAAATTGCCTGACTTCATTCCGGGTGATTTTCCGCCAGGTCGGGATGGGTTGGTAAGTGCTGAGCTGGTAGTGCGCCCGGAGGATCTGAAAACTGCTGATGGCGCGGCTGCAAAGTATTTGGAGCCCTTTGACAACCTGGGTCTGGAGATGCGTGTGAAGCACGTGGTGTTGGCAGACACGTGGAATGCATCCGGTAGCGGATGTCTTGGCGGCCAGTGTCAGGACAGCGTTTCCGCTCAGAGGGATCGCAGGCGCGTACGTGATCAGGTGAAGACGTTGAGTCTGGGTTCGATATTTGGCCCGGATTCACGGATAGGGGGCCCGATCCACAAGGTAAAAGAAGCTCTTAAACCATTTGAAAATATACCGTTGCTGGACGTTCCTCTTCGAATTGATCCAGGCTACATAGAGCCCGATGTGGTCCCGCGAGACAGGTTGCAGGCGTATCAGCCATGACGCTTGAGAGGGTGTAGATGTATGTCGACTATGAAAAAACGACTGTCGCGCATGGTCTGTACCGGATTGTTTCGGCGGCGCAAGTTCACGATGCGCGCGCGAGGTATGACCGTGATCACATGCTGCATGCTTTGTGCGAGTCAGGTGGGCGGGGCGTGGCCGAGCGTGCCATTGCCGGACAATAGCCGCGGAGAGATGGTCAGCGAGCATATCAAGTTCAATGGCCTGAACATGCAAGCGAGTCGATTCGCTACTTCACAGTCGCCCGAGGATGTGGCGGCATTCTATGCCACGCAATGGCCAGGCCAGCATGTCGTAGACAAAGTGGAGTCGAAGACGGTCATAGGCAGGGCGGCGGGCAAGTACTACATCACGGTGGAGCTGGAGGCGAGCGGCGGCGGTACCGAAGGGACCGTAGGGATCATCGAGTTGCCCAAAGATGGGCAGGTGCCGAGCATGGGGGAGGGTTTCTACCGACCTGCCGGTACCGACGTAGTCAGTGATATCAGTTATCTCGATACCCCCAACAAGAGCCGTACGCTAGTTCTTCACAATCAGATGTCGCCTTATGTCAACCAGCAGCACTATCTGCAGCGCATGCGCGCGGAAGGCTGGTCGGTTGTTGAGTCGGCGGGGTGCAGGCCGAGTTCGAGCCAGTGCGTTGTGCGATTCGAACGGGCACGGGGCCGACGGATGGCGATTGCCATCACGCGTGACGAAGGAATGGTGACATCGACAGTGGTTACCATCGAATGATTGGAACCTACGGCAGGGCTTGGACAATGAAGAGGAAACAGCTTCCGAAGGGTCCGCGGCGACAGCGGGGCAGTGCGATTGTTGAATACAGCATCATCACCATGCTTGTCATTGTTGTCCTTGTTGCCAATGACAATGTGGTGGGGCAGCTGATGCAGGCGATCAAGGGCATGTATGAGGCCTTCAGTTATGCCCTGTCGATGACATTTCCTACAGATTTCCTACAGAATTGAATTGTGATGCAAAGGGGAGCACGTGGCCTTACCTAAATTGAACAAGAACGTCCTTTTCCTGGGAGGGGCGATTCTGCTGGGGATCATTGCGGCACTGCTGAGCGTCAGTTACATACAGGAGCGTGTCGCAGAGGCAACAGCGGCCGTGCAGGTTGAGGTGGCTGAAACGCAGGTCGTGGTTTCAAGGCGCAACCTTGATATCGGCGATACCATTTCGGAGTCCGATATGGTCACGCGCAACATGCCGGTGGACTTCGTCCCGGCGGATGCGGTGACGACCGAGAATTACGTCGGCTTCATTGATCGGATGGTGCGTTCACCGATCAAGCAGGGCACACCACTCAGTGCCAGCGCCCTGGTACCCGCGTACGACAAGTTCTCGCATGTAATCGTGCCGGGCAAGGTGGGTTACACCCTCTCGGTGAACGAGAACAACTCCATTTCGGGCATGATCGCGCCAGGCGACCGTGTCGATATTCTGCTCACCTACAGCGGCGACAAGGACTTTGGTGGCGGCAAGAAGAGCAACCAGGGGGACAAAGTGGTACCGCTGCTTGAGAACATTACGGTACTGGCGACCGGTACCCGCATAGGAGATGTGCCTGAAGGTATGGGTGACAGCGCGTTTTCGAGCGTCACCCTGGAACTTGCTCCGAACCAAGCCGAGTTGTTGACGGCAGGACAAAAGACGGGTGACTTGCGAGTGTTGCTGCGAAATTACGAGGACAACACGCCTTTTGGCTTGTCGGGGCTCTCCGAAAAGACATTGATGAGTCTGTTCAGTAGTGGCGGGGGCGATGATGTCGAGTACATCATCGGCGGTAATTGATAAATCGATAATGGACACATCAATGCGCAGGGATTCTTTATTTGGGATTATCGCGATGCTGGCCATCGCATTCACATCCGCCTTCATGCCTTTCGGGCAAGCCCAGGCACAGGTTGCGACGTTGCCGAACAAGCTTGAGCTGTACGGTGGTCAGGTCAAGGTCTACAAGAGCGGCCGGCCGTTTTCGCGGGTCGCCGTGGGCAACGGCGACCTGATCGAAGTGACTACCATCGACAAACGGCAGCTCGTTGTGATCGCAGGAGCCGATAAAGGTGGTTTCACCACATTGCACCTGTGGTACGAGGATGGTGACCAGCGTTCTATCAACGTCAATGTGAGCCCGGTTGATACCAGCAGCACGTCATTGGTTGTTCGCGAACTGCTGGCCCTCGAGCCGAATTCGAAAGCGCGCGTGCAGGATGTGGGGAGCAGCGTAGTGATCACCGGCGAGCTGACGGCGCTCGAGGCCGAGCGTGTCGGCACCATTGCCAAGCTGTATCCGAATGTCGTTGACCTGAGCACCCCGGATCTGGTTGCGATGCAGCCGATGGTGTTGATGGATGTGCGGATCATGGAGTTCAAGCGCGATGCCCTCCGCGACCTCGGCATCCGCTGGCAGGAAAGCATCGACGGTCCCGCAGGTGGCGCGATCAAGGATTTCTCAAGTTCCTTTTTCCGCATATTGCCCGACAAAAGCTCGTTTCTGGATATCGTCGATGACCTGCCGGCACGGATCAATCCGATGGCGACCTATTTCGGCATCGCCACCTCGATCACATCCAGGATCAACCTGCTGACCGAAACCGGCAATGCCTACGAACTGGCATCGCCACAGCTCAGCGCGCGCAGTGGAGGGAGCGCCAAATTCCTCGCCGGCGGCGAAGTTCCGATCCTGAAGCCTGGTGCCTTCGGTACGACCACGGTCGAATTCAAGGAATACGGCATCAAGCTGGACATCGAGCCGTTCGTTAATGGCAATGACGAAATCTCGACTGCAGTGTCTACCGAGGTCAGCAAGATTGATCCCTCGGTCACGGTGCAGGGCGTGCCCGGTTTCCTGACCCGCAAGACCGACACTGAGCTCAATGTACGTTCGGGTGAGACCATCGTGATCTCGGGTCTGGTCGATATCACAGGTTCCAAGGGCTTCGGCGGTATTCCGGGCTTGGCCAATATTCCGATCCTGGGCCGGCTGTTCCGCTCGGATGAATTCCGTGCCGGCCGCACCGACTTGGTGATCTTCGTGACCCCGAGGATCATTCATCCGGATCACCCAGCCAACATCGATGCCATCCAGAAGAGCGATCGGATGCTTGAGGATTTCAAGCAGACGATCGGCACGGATATCTTTGACTGAGTACGGGCATGTTCAACGTCGTCGTAGAAGCACCGCGAAGCGAGCCGAGGAAGATCCGTTGCCTGCACAACGAGTGCGGGGTCGGCCGTGGCGAGGAAAATCTGGTGATTCTCCAAGGTTGGAGTATCGCCAAACGACATGCGTTGATCCGGGCCCAGGACGATGGCATGTTCATCGAGTCCACCGGGGGTCGGGCCCAGGTCCGTGTGAACGGCAATGCGATCAAGGAGCGCCAGGGGCCGATCAGCAGCAGCGATATCGTCGAGATCGGTGATTATCGCCTGCGGATCTTTTCCGACTCCGTCAACAACGGGACGGTGCAACACAACGACCACGCGGCGCCGTCCGCCGACCAGTTGGATCCAGCGCCGCCAACGCCTGTTGCCGCGCCGGTGGAGCCGGCAGCGACACCGACAGAGAGCGCGGCGACCGAAATCGCAACGACTGCCGATGCCCCGCCCGACATGGTGGTGTGGCGTGGGCGGGTACATGCGTCGCTGGTCAAGCAGATGGACCTGCGACGGGTGGATGTCCGCAGCCTGAGTGATGCCGAACTACGGGAAAAGACTGCTGCGCTGATCGAGGCAGTCCTGGACAAGGAGTATGCCGACCTCCCGAAGGCGATCAGCCGCCGCATGCTGGCCAAGCAGGTCCTGGATGAAGCCATCGGCCTCGGCCCGCTGGAAAATCTGATCGACGATAACAGCGTTACCGAGATCATGGTCAATGCCCACGACCAGATCTATATCGAACGCAGTGGTCGGATCGAGAAGTCTCCGGTCTATTTCACTAATGACCGGGCCGTGCTTTCGGCCATCGAGCGCATCGTCGCCCCGCTGGGACGCCGGATCGACGAAAGCTCGCCCATGGTCGATGCACGACTCAAGGATGGGTCGCGCGTCAACGCGATCATCCCGCCCATCGCGTTGCGCGGACCCAGCATCAGCATCCGAAAATTCGCCAAAAAGAAGCTGGACGGCCGCGATTTGTACGGCTACGGGTCAATCAACGAAGGAATGCTGGCATTCCTGGAGACGGCTGTACGCGAACGCAAGAACATCGTCGTGACCGGCGGTACCGGCTCGGGCAAGACCACGCTGCTGAATATCCTGTCCAACTTCATTCCCGACCGTGATCGCATCGTCACCATCGAGGACGCGGCCGAGCTCAAGCTCGTGCAGCCCAACCTGGTGGCTCTGGAAGCGCGCCCGCCGAACCTTGAAGGCAAGGGGCAGGTCACCATCCGCGATTTGGTAAAGAACGCGCTGCGTATGCGCCCGGACCGGATCGTGGTCGGCGAGTGTCGTGGTGGCGAAACGCTCGACATGCTGCAGGCGATGAACACCGGCCATGAAGGCTCGTTGACCACGGCCCATGCCAACTCGCCACGCGATGCGATCTCGCGCATCGAAGTGATGGTCCTGATGGCCGGAATGGAGCTCCCGATGGCGGTCGTTCGCGAGCAGATTGCCTCGGCGGTCGACATGATCGTGCACCAGCGCCGCTTCCCGTGCGGATCGCGCAAGGTGACCCATATCACGGAGGTCACCGGCATCGAAAGCGGCACCATCCAGTTGCAGGACATCTTCCATTTCAGGGTTCGCTCTCACCATGGTCCGGACGGCAAGGTTATGGGCACGTTCGAAGCAACGGGCGCGATTCCGGAATTCATGGAAGAGCTGGCCGACCGGGGCGTGAAGATCGATCTGTCGATATTCCGGAAGCCCAAGGAGGATTTCTAGGCATGCAGGTCTGGCTGATCGCGATCACGGCTTTCGCAGCGGTATGCCTCGCGGGGGTGTACGCCATCCGGGCCGGTGACACCTTTATGGGGCGCTACCATGAGGCGTTCATGGAGCAGGCCCGGGTCAATCTCGCGGACATGTTCCTGTTCGTTGATCCGAAAAAGTTGTACACCGCCAATATCGTGATGCTCGTGATTGTGCCACTGCTGCTGTGGATGATCACCGGAAAATTGCTGATCGCAATCGTCGCTGCCTTGGCCCTGGCCATCATGCCCAAGAAGATATATCGCTGGTTGCGGCAGCGGCGGATCAACAAGATCCAAGAACAGCTTCCGGATGCGTTGATGATGCTGTCTGGCGGCATGAAGGCGGGGCTGGGCTTTGCTCCGGCATTGGAAAGCCTGGTGAGGGATGGGTATCCACCGCTTGCCCAGGAGTTGGCTCTGGTGCTGCGCGAGCAGCATCTCGGGGTCAAGACCGAGGAGGCGTTGGAGCACTTTGCCGAACGGGTGCCGGTACTCGACGTCAAATTGTTCGTGTCGGCGGTTTCGATTTCGCGCGAGGTGGGTGGCAACCTTGCCGAAAGCCTGAAAACACTGGCTGAAACACTACGGCGGCGCTTGATCATGGAGAACAAGGTCAAGGCGTTGACTTCGCAGGGCAAGCTGCAGGGAATCGTGATGGCAATGTTGCCGGTCGCGATCGCCGGCTACCTTGCCATGGCCTATCCCAGCACGATGGAGCCGATGTTCAACACCTGGATGGGCTACGGCGTCATCGCCGTGTGCGTGATCCTGGAGTACGTTGGCTACAAGATGTGCGTGAAGATCATGACGATCGATATATGATTCAGCTGGCATTTCTAGCATTGTGTGTTGTTGCCGCGTTCGTGATGGTGATCGTTGGTATACGCGGCCTTTTGAACCAGGTGCCGCAGGATGAGCGTGACTATCAGGATCCACTTCCGTTCACCCTGAAGATGATGTGGCCACTGGTGACCGCGGCCACCTATGTCATCGGACCGCGGTTGAAGTCTAGTGACCTGGAAAAGGCCCATCGCACTTTGCAGTCGGCCGGGCAGGACTATCTGATCTCGCCGGAACAACTCGCGGGGCTCCGTATCGTTGCCAGCGGGATGGTAACGATGTTCTTCCTTCTGGTTGTAGTACTGCTCAAGCAGCTCAACTTTGGAACCTTTTTCATTTGTGTCGTGTTTGGCTTGCCGCTGGGCTGGCTGTACCCGAGCCTGTGGCTGGGTGAGCGCCGCAAGACCCGGCAGAAGCGGGTGATCCGCGACCTGCCGATCTTCCTCGACTTCATCACCATGTCGGTTGAAGCCGGTCTCAACATCACAGGCGCGATCGAACAGGCGGTTATGAAAGGGCCGGCAGGACCCTTGTCGCAGGAATTCTCGCGCATGCTGCGGGACCTGAGTGCCGGCTTGCCACGTTCGGAGGCACTCAAGCGTCTGGCTGACCGGATGGATATTGCGCAGATATCCAGTTTCACCAGCGCGCTGATCCAGGCCGACCGTGTCGGTGCCAGCCTGGGCGACACATTGCGCGCGCAGTCGATGCAGCGACGCGAAGAGCGTTTCCTGCGGGCGGAGAAACTGGCGCTGGAGGCACCGGTGAAGATGATGGCGCCGCTGATCATGTTCTTCTTTCCGCTCATCTTCATCGTGCTGGCCTATTTCATCTACCTCAAGATGGTGGAGGACGGGATCCTTTGAAGCGCATTTGCTTCTACCGCAAGGGGGTGTGTTTGGCGCCGCATGGCAAGGCGGCTCTATCGTGGTGGGCGCGGCTGCGCGGCCTGCTGTTCCGACCACCGCTGGCAAACGACGGTAGCGAGGCGCTGTTGATTTCGCCATGCGCCAGCATCCATACCTTCGGCATGAGCTATCCGCTGGATGTGGTTTTCCTGGATCGTGCCGGCAGCGTACTTGGGGTGCGTGAACGGATCCGCCCCTGGCGTGCCTGCATGCAGAAGGGCGCACGCAGTGTCATCGAATTCCATGCCGGTGCCGTACAGCGGCTCTCGATCCGGCCCGGGGATGTCATCGAATGGAGATGAAAGTGAAGACCGGCCTTCCATGCTTGCTGGTGGCCTTCGTCATTGCCAGCGGCTGTGCGACGTCGGGGCAGAAGGAGGTGGGGCCGGAGCTGAACGGGCTCGTGGAGGTCGAGCGTCGCGCCAGTGATGCCTATGCCAACGGCCGCAACGAGGAGGCCGCGCAGTTGTACCGCAGCATGGTCGAGCAGATGCCAGGCGAAGCCGAGTACTGGTATCGGCTGGCCAACTCCCTGGTCAGGACCGGTCGTCAGGATGATGCCGCCATTGCCTATCAACAGACACTGCGGATTGATCCTGACAACGCCAAGGCGTGGCATAACCTTGGGATCGTGAGATTGCGCCAGGCCCAGGCGTCATTTGCAACGGGTGTACAGAACTCGTCCTCTGGAGATCGGGTCTTCGACGAGAGCCTGAGGCTTTCGACAGCCGTGTTCTCACTGATCTCACCCGAAAGCAAGCAAGGTAGAAGGGAAGAATCCGCAACTGATGGAAATGCCCGCTCGATCAACGCAGGTCAGGAGCCGGGTGGGATGCCGGAGGCACAGCCAGGAGGCTAGCCCAGACACCGGGAGCACATGTCATGGAGAACAGAACCGCCATTCAACGCAGTGTTGGAACAGGGAACAGGCAGGCCGGTCAATCGCTGCCGGAATTCTTGATTGTGGTGCCTGTGTTCCTGTTCCTGGTGCTGCTGGTCTTCCAGATAGTGCTGGTTTATCGCGCCAAGACCACCTTGGATTATGCCGCTCTTGAAGCCGCTCGTGCTGGGGCTGTCAATAACGCGAAGATGGATGCGATGCAGGACGGCTTGATCCGGGGCCTCATGCCGCTATACACGACGTCGAGCGACGTTCCGGGGTTGGCCAAAGCGTATGCCGCGGCTGTGCTCGACGTGAAAGGGGTTGGAGCGTACGGCGGCAATGCCAAGATTGAGATTATCAGCCCGACCAAACAGGCCTGGAATGAGTTCAAGGAGAAACAATACGACGGGCGAGAAGCATTGCCGAACGACAACCTGGCATTTCGTAGCAGTGAAGTCGGGAGCAGTGGCGTCAATGTCCAGGATGCAAACATCCTCAAGATACGGGTGCATTACGACTTCCCATTGATCGTGCCCTTCGTCGACCGGGTGCTGCGCGGTGACTCGCAGTACGTGAGGAGCAACGGCTTTTTCGATTCGGCCAAGGTCGACATGAAGGATCCGTTGCTGGGCGGTCCGGATCCGATGCACGGAGAGTGGGTGCTGGGCAGGCATTTCCGGATTCCCCTGCGGTCCACTGCCATCGTGCGCATGCAAACACCGATCTACGACGCCAACCTGCTTGCCGATGCAGGAGGCGCCTCGCCACCAGGAGGCGGCACCCCGCCAGGCGGCGGGGGAGGCACTCCGCCGGGAGGCGGTGGTGGCGACGACGGTGGTGGCACGCCACCCGGAGGAGGCACTCCACCGGGAGGTGGTGATCCGCCCGGCGGTGGCGGCCCTGAAGAACCGGATCCCGAGGATCCGCCGGTATGCACATGAACACCACGACGGGGAAAATGCCGATGGCAGGGTCACTGCTGCGATGGTTGCTGCCGGCAATGCTGCTGCTTTCATATGCCGGGCTGGCTCAGGCCGAAAGCCGCAAGTACCGACAACTGCCGGCTTCGGCATGGCAACAGCTTGACCAGGCACGTGGCGTGCGGTTGACCGGTGATGCGGGACTGACGCCCAATGTGCAGATCGTCTGCGACCCGAATTGTCCGTATTGCGCACGCCTGGATCGCAGGTTGCGCGAAGCGCACAAGAACATGCCGATACGCTGGGTGCCGGTGGCTTACTTCAAACCGGACAGCGAAACGATGGCGGCGGCGATCCTGTCTGCACGGGATCCGGTGGCGAGCCTGGAAGCCAACTATCGCGATTACGATTTCGATGCGCGTCGCGGTGGCCATGCGTCGCCTTCCGAGCGCATGCGCTTGGACCCGGGTCACGCGGAGCTGAAGCGGGCATGGAAGCAATGGGGCGGTTTCACCCCGATGATCATCGTACGTACCCGCGATGGTCGCATCCTGCGGGCCATGGGGGCGAGTGATGCATTTGTGGAAAGCGTGCTGGAGCAGGCGGCTCCGCCAGTCCGAGCCTATGAGGCATGGCGCCCGTCATCGCGGTGAGGAGGATGAGCATGATGAAGGATCTGCAATCCATCGGAGTTTCGCGGCCAGTGTCCGGTAGCAGACAGGGCACGATCCATTCTTCGAAAGGTTGGAACAATTGGATCACGGGGCTCGCCCTGGTGGTGCTGTTTGTCTTGAGTCCACCGTCGGCCTGGGCTGAACCGTGTCCGGACCCTGGCATGTGCTTCTTCAATCAGAATGCCAAGGATGCCTGGGCCAACGACCTGGACTGCGACTTCGGGGATGATGGCGAAGGGCCTGCAGGCGATGACTGTACGGAAACATGGCGGCTGGACGATGCCTTCCTTGAACAGAGCGAAGGAGCACTCATACTCGAAGGTTACATTCCGATGCAGGGGGGCGAGGTGCTCGGTCAGAGCGGTGTCACCATCAGCACCGGCGTCGACCTGGGCCAGCAGAGCGCAAGCGGCACCCGCAACATCATCAACAACTACATCAATGAGCATGGGAACAATGAAAATGTCGATGTCGATGCATTCATGGCCAAGCTCAATCCATATTTCGGTCTGAAGAAGGGAGCCGCTGTAGCTGCACTGGAGGAGACGCCGTTGACGGTGACCCAGGCCGAGGCCGAGCTGCTGGCGGAAGCCTTCAAGCACCATTTCCTCAACCAGATTGCCGCACAGTTCAATGCCCGCAACGAGCTGGGCATGACCTTCCAGCGGTTGCCGACGGAGGCACAGACGGTAATCATGGATTTCGCCTACCAGTATGGCCTGTCCGATACTCAGGGCAGCGTCAGGCAGACCTTCTGGGGGCATGTGTACCGGGGCGAATGGATGCAGCTTGCCGAGTGGCTGAACAGCAACCCTGATCCGTATACCAGTCGTCGTCGCCGAGAAGGCAATCTGTTGCAGGATGCCATCGACAACCATCGCATTCCCAACGTCGGCGACCCCTGTCCGGGCGGCTGACGTGGGGGATACACAGGTGGGGATTGGCACCATTGAATGGATCGGGAGTTCGACATGAACAGCATGATGAGAAACACCCTGGCAGTTGCCAGCCTGCTTGTGCTGTCCGCCTGCAACGGTGCGCCGCAGGCGGTAGGCGCTGCCGATGCGGCGAATGCTCCTGCGGCTGCCGAAAGCACACAGGCGACACCATCGGTCGATGCGTTCAAGGATTTCATCAATGAGATCCGACGCTTTGCCGGATCAGCACAGGTCGTGATGGGCGATGAGGCAGGGGACGCAGTGTCGCTTGCCGTAGGCGACCGCATTGTGACCGGTTTCGAGCAGTACCCGCCGCGGCAGCTGTCATTGGCCGATGGTTCGACAATCTACTGGGGTTGGCAGCACGGCCAGGCTTTCGTCCAGTCGATCGCGATACGCGGAACGGACGGGCAGTTGCAGTTGCTGGGTGCTGTGGACGACCTGCCGGTGCTTTACAGCCGGCGCGCGAATCGGGCCATTGCCGATCAGCAGGCCTACGACGCATTCTTGCGCGAGAGCGCAGAGCGAGGTGGCAAGCCTGCAGTTGCGTTGTTCATCAAGGATGACAATGCACTTGCGGCCTACTATCCCCTGGTGGCTCGCTGGCTGCAGGCGGCCATGCTGGGCTTCAATGCCGATTGCAGCGATCCGGCACAGGGACCGACTTGTGCGTTTGTCGAACAGGTCAGCGTTCCTGTCGAAGCCTACGCGCGCGATTGCGCGGCCGCGGACACGGTCAATGCCTGTGCTCTGGTGGTGCCGGATATCCCGGCAGCCGATGTCCCACTGGAATCTTTCAAGCAGTGAAGTCCGGATGGAATATGCGCAGGCGATCGGGCCGATGGCTGCTTCCAGCCCTGTTTTGCCTGATGGCAGTTCCGGCGGTGGCGGAGGATGGCCCCCCTGCCCCGACGGCATTCACGCTGCATGCGACCATGGTCGGGGACAACCCGTACCACGGTGGTTACGACACCACGCCGTATCCGGTCACGCTCTATGCGCGCGGAAAGTCGACGCGGGTCGACTTCACCGGTCCCGCCGACGAACGCGGCATGCTCTTGCATGAAGCCGACACCCGCTCGGGTTGGCTGGTCAGTCTGAATGAGGGAATCGCGATTCCACTGGATGCGCCGGGCCTGGGTGAGCTGGTGGTGGAACCGGAGCGGCCCTGTCAGCGCATGCAGGCGCGTTGCCAACCGGCCGGGAACCGGTACGTGGCAGGCAGGGTCGTCAAGGGTTGGCGCTACCGCAACGCCGACGGGCGCGGTCCCGCCGGCACCAGCAGCGGCGAGTTGTGGGTCGATCCGGAACACGGCGTAATTCTGGCCTATAGCGGAAAGAAACAGGGTTGGGACCGGCGCTACGAGATGGAGGCCATGGCCGTGACCTACGGGCCGTTGTCCGAACTGCTGTTCGAGCTGCCGGAAAGCGTGGCTGTGCCGAACGAAGGGGAACGCCTCTGACGGAGGTCCCCCACGACTGCCGACAGTCTGGTGATGGTGCGACCATTGCCCGCTATCATCGGCAGAATCCAGTCCCCAGGATGTTTCGATGATCCATCGTCCCTTCTCTTTCCTTGGCCTGACCGCATGTCTAGCATTGGCCGCGTGTGGCGGTGACGCGCCGCCTCCGGCCGATGAGCCGGAGACCGATGCGACTGCGGAGGCATCGACAGAACCGGAATCCGATGAGCCCAAAGCCTTTGACATCACCACCATTCCGGTATCCGATGCCCCGCTTGGAGAATTTCCCTATTTCCAGTTGCCGGAGGGATATCACACGACCGAAAAGTTATCCTCGACCATTGAGGTCGGACAGTTCCCATTCTGGGTCGGGGAGTTCTTCATCGGCGTGGAAGGCCGGATCCATCAGGCCAATATCCGGGGCAACGAAGGCAAGGCGTTTTCCGCTCTTGAAGTGGAGCAGGCGATCCGCAACGCAATCACCTCTGCAGGTGGTGTCGAGATCGCAAACATGGTCATCCCGAGATCCAGGACCCAGGATGTACTGACCCGCAGCTTCACCCAGGAGTTCAGCAACGGACTGTGCTGGCCGAAAGAACCGGTGCGCACCTATGTCGTGCATCGCACCGACAAGGACATCTGGGTGCATGCCTGTACCTATGGCGGAATCGGTGCCGCCTGGGTGATTGCCGAGACCGCGACAGCCGAGCCGGAGTTTGAGGTGGTGTCCAGCGATACCCTGCGCGAGCGGCTCCGTACTGAAGGCAGGGTTGCAATACCAGTCGGGTTTGCCAGTGCTTCTGCGGAGCTGTTGCCGGGCGCGGCAGCGCAGATCAGGGAAATCGTGACGCTGCTCGAGCAGGAAGCCGAATGGCTGCTTGATATCAATGTGCATGTCGACGACAGCGGAAGCGCACAGCACAGCATGGCTTTGTCGGAGGCACGCGCTCGAGCGGTGGCGGAAGCCATGGCCGCCGCGGGCGCGGGCACGGGCCGGCTCAAGGCCCGCGGCCTTGGGCGCAGTGAGCCGATTGCCGACAATGGCACCCCGGAAGGCAGGGCGAAGAACCGCCGCGTGGAACTGGTGTTGCAGGGGCAAGAATCGGAACCGGCTGCAGAGGGCTGAGGTCGAACGGGATCAGGCCGCCGGCAATCCGAAGAACGCACGCGCGGTCGCGGTGGCATTGGCCGCGGTCACTTCCACGTCCTCGCCGCGGTCGCGGGCCAGCTCCTCGACGATATGGGCCAGGTACATCGGTTCGTTGCGGCGGTGTGAGGGTGCGGGCCTGACCGTGCGCGGGAGCAGGTAGGGGGCGTCGGTCTCGATCATCAGGCGGTTGGCAGGGATCGATTTCACCAGCTCGCGCAGGTGCTGGCCGCGGCGCTCGTCGCACAGCCAGCCGGTGATGCCGATGTGCCAGTCCCGGTCGAGGCAGGCGAACAGCTCCTCTCGGGTGCCGGTGAAGCAGTGCACGACCGCGGGGCCGAGCCGGCCCTCGAAATTCTTCATGATCGCGACGAAGTCATCGTGCGCGTCGCGCTGGTGCAGGAAGAGTGGTTTTGCAGCGCGGGCTTTTCCGGTGTCGACCGCGATTTGAAGTTGCATCTCGAACGCGCGTCGCTGCGCCGGTCGCGGAGAGAAGTCGCGGAAGTAGTCCAGCCCGCATTCGCCGACCGCAACCACTTCATCGTGGGCGAGCAGTGCGCGCATCTCGGCGTCGCATTCGGCGGTGTACTCGCTGGCGTGGTGCGGATGCACGCCGGCGGTCGCGAACAGTTCACGCGGGTGTGCCTGTGCCAGGGCCAGCGCTTTGGGTGAATGCTCGCGGCTGGCGCCGGTAACGACCATCTGCACCACGCCAGCCGCGCGCGCGCGCTGCAGCACCGCGTCGCGGTCGTGGTCGAAGCTGTCGTGGGTCAGGTTGGCGCCGATGTCGATGAGTTGCATGGTGGGGCGCGGGTTGTCCATTTGTGGATGCACAAGGATAAGGCTCTGTCACCCCGAGCGCAGCGGCGTGGTCATCTATCCAGACGCAGTCGGGGTTGCCGTTGCAGGGCCGTATGCGGCATGGATGCCGCATCCGAGCCCCCAAGGGTGAGGCCGCGCGCTTGCGAAGCATTGCTTCGCGCGCTGTCGAACGCCTGGAGGCCATGCCGGAGGGCCGGGCCCGCGAAGCGGGGGTTCGCGGCGTGTCCTGCAACGGCGACCCCGATTGCGTCCTTCCGTGAACTACCAAAACGGGTCATGCCGCTGCGCTCGGGATGACGGCTTCCCGGAAGCTCCCCGTATCCTATGCAGGTGAACCATCCCGACTTGCCCATCGACCCCCTGCTGCCGCAGATCCGCGACAGCCTTGCCGTGCATCCGCGGCTGGTACTGGAAGCGCCGCCGGGCGCCGGCAAGACCACCCGGGTGCCGCCGGCGCTGCTCGATGCGCCGTGGCTGCAGGGTCGGAAGATCGTGATGCTGGAGCCACGCCGGGTCGCGGCGCGGGCGGCGGCGATGTTCATGGCGCGCGAGCGCGGCGAGGCGGTCGGGGAAACCGTCGGCTACCGCATACGCTTCGATAACAAGGTGTCTGCGAAGACCCGGATCGAAGTGGTCACCGAGGGCATCCTGACCCGGATGATCCAGGACGATCCGATGCTGGAAGGTATCGGCGCACTGTTGTTCGACGAGTTCCACGAACGGCACATGGCCGCCGACCTCGGCCTCGCGCTTGCCCTCGACGTGCAGGCGTCACTTTATCCGGACCCCGGATCAAGTCCGGGGCCGGCTCTGCGCATCGTGGTGATGTCGGCGACGCTGGACGGCGCGCGGCTGGCGCAGTTCCTCGATGCACCTCGGCTGGCAAGCGAGGGGCGCAGCTTCCCGGTCGCGATCGAACACGTCCCGGCCCGCCGTGACGAGAAGCCCGAACACCAGATGCGGCGCGCGATCGAGCATGCGCTGGAAGCACACCCGGGGGACGTGCTCGCGTTCCTGCCGGGACGGCGCGAGATCTCGCGGGTGGAGGCGGTGCTGAGCCCGCTTTCGCCTGCGGAAGAGGGGGTGGAGGTATTGACCCTCCACGGCGACCTTCCCGTCGAACAGCAGACCCGGGTGCTGCAGCCTGCGACCGACGGCCGCCGGCGCGTCGTGCTGGCGACCAATGTCGCCGAATCCAGCGTGACCCTGCCGGGCGTGCGCGTGGTGGTCGATTCCGGACTCGCCCGCGAGCCGCGCTACGACCCCAACAGCGGTTTCGCGCGGCTGGACGTGGTCAACATTGCGCAGGCCTCGGCCGACCAGCGTGCCGGTCGCGCCGGCCGCGTCGCCGAGGGCTGGGCCTACCGGCTGTGGCCGCAGTCGCAGCGGCTGGAGCCACAGCGGCGGCCGGAGATCGCCCAGGTCGAACTGGCCGGGCTGGCGCTGGAACTGGCGGCCTGGGGCAATGCCGAACTGCGTTTCGTCGACCCACCGCCACCGGGGGCGCTCGCTGCCGCGCGCGAGCTGCTGCAGCGCCTCGGTGCACTGGACGCCGGCCCCCACCCTTCTCCGCAAGCGAGGGAGGGGATTTCAGGAATCACCCCGCTCGGCCGGCGCATGCTCGCGCTCGGCACCCATCCACGACTGGCGGCGATGCTGCTCGCATCCAGCTCGCAAAGCGAGACTGCACTGGCCTGCGACCTCGCCGCATTGATCGAAGCGCGCGATCCGCTGCTGCCTCGAAAAGGCGTGCAGCGCAGCGATGCCCTGGCCGAACGCTGGCAGGCGCTGGCGGCGTTCCGCACTGGCCGCGTGCCCGCAGATGCATCGCGCGCGTCGCTGGCCGCGATCGACCAGGCCGCGAAGCAATGGCGGCGACGGTTGCGAATCGATGCGCCGCCGCCGGTCGATCTGCCCGCGCATGCGCTCGGCGACGTGTTGCTGCATGCCTGGCCGGACCGGATCGCGCGCCAGCATCCCACCGATCCCTATCGCTATGCGCTCGCCAACGGCCGCATCGCGCGACTGTTCGACGACAGCATGCTCTACGGCGAGCCGTGGCTGGTGATCAGCGAATTGCGCGACGACGCCCGCGAAGCGCGCATCCTGCGCGCGGCCCCCCTGGATGAATCACGTTTGCGACGTGAGTTCCCGCAGCGTTTCACCCGCGAGGATCGCGTAGTGTGGGATGCGGAGAAACGTGCCATCGCCGCGATCCGCGAATCGCGTTTCGACCGCATCGTGCTCGACAGCCGGCCGCTGGCGAAACCGAATGAGAAGGAATGGTCGTCGAAGTACGCCGACGCTCTGGTCGATGCGGTGCGCCAACTTGGCCTCGATGCGCTGCCGTGGACCGAATCGCTGCGGCAGTGGCGTGCGCGGGTGCGCTGCCTGCGCGCGTGGATGCCTGAGCTGGCCGAGACCCTGCCCGATCTCTCTGATGCCACGCTGCTGGCCTCGCTCGACGACTGGCTGCGGCCGGCGTTGGCCGGCAGGACCCGGCTCGACGCGCTCGACGAACAGAGCTTCGGCGAAGCCCTGAAGTCGTCGCTCGACTGGGCCACGCGGCAACACATCGACACACTGGCGCCGCTGCGCATCGCGGTGCCGTCCGGCCTAGAACGCCGCATCGACTATGCCTGGGACGCCGCCGCCGGTACGCCGGTCGAACCGGTACTGGCGGTCAAGCTGCAGGAACTGTTCGGCCTCGCCGACACCCCGCGCATCGTCGGCGGGCGGGTGCCGCTGACCCTGCACCTGCTGTCGCCGGGCGGTCGTCCGTTACAGGTGACCCGCGATCTGCGCGGGTTCTGGGACCGCACCTACCCGGAGGTGAGGAAGGAGATGAAGGGGCGGTATCCGCGCCACCCATGGCCGGACGATCCATGGAGTGCCATGGCCACGCACAGGGCCAAACCACGGGGCACCTGAATTCCCGCCTGTGGCGACGGTGACACGGAAAGTGGCGGAAGTTTCACTCGGCGCGGCCGGACGATCCGTGGACAGCGCAGGCCACCCTCCGCGCCAAGCCGCGGCTGCGCCGATGGAGAACCGCGCGCCCGGCAGTGTATGCCGGGCAGAGCGGGCGCTCAGTCGCGCGCGACCGCGGCCGTAGCCTCCGGGTCCGGCGTTTCACAGGCGGCGGCAGCCTGCGCTTCCGGCAGTTCGATGATGAAGCGCGCACCGCCGCGCCGGCGCGATTCGTACCAGAGCTGGCCGCCGGCCTCGGCGACGATCTGCCGCGCCAGCGACAGGCCCAGACCGCTGGAGATGCCGTCCTCCTCCTCGGTCAGGCGGGTGAACGGCTTGAACAGATCGCGCTGTTGCGCGGGCGGGATGCCGGGGCCGCGGTCGGAGACCACGATCTGCCAGTAGCCGGGCGCCCCCATGCGCGCACTGAGGATCAACGGCGCGCCGGGTGCGTACTTGATCGCATTGGTGACCAGGTTCTCGGCGACCTGGCACAGCACGCGCTCATCGATCGCCACCAGGGCATCGCGCGGTGGCAGGTGCAGTTCGACGTCCATGCCGGTGGCCTCCAGCTGCACCTCGTAGCGCTGCAGCAGCCAGTGCAGGGTCGCCGAGACGCTGGCGCGGGCATCGCCGTTGCCCTTGCGGGCCTGGTGGCGGGTTTCCAGGTACTGGTGGATATAGCCGAGCGCGTCGGTCGCGCTTTCGTGGATGATGCGCAGGTAGCGCGGCACCCGTTCGGGCTTGCACTTGTCCTCCAGCAGCAGTTCGCTGGCGAACAGCGCGCTGGTCAGCGGGTTCTTGAGGTCGTGTGCGACCAGGCTGACCAGTTCCTCGCGCTCGCGTGCGACCCGCTCCAGCCGGTCGACGGTGAGCTTGAGGCCGATGTGGGCGTTGACCCGCGCCAGCAGCTCCTCGGGCAGGAACGGCTTGGTCACGTAGTCGACCACGCCGGCATCGAAGGCGCGCAGCAGCAGGTCGCGGTCGTGCGCGGCGGTGACGAATATCACCGGAATGCGGGTATGGGCTTCGCGCAGTACCGCCATCACTTCGAAGCCGTCCATGCTCGGCATCATCACGTCGAGCAGCATCAGGTCGAAGTCGGCCTCACCGCAAAGCGCCAGGGCTTCATCGCCGCTCGACGCAAGGGCGACTTCATAACCATGGCGGGTCAGCAGGGCGCTGACGACACGGAGATTCGCGGCCTGGTCATCCACCACCAGGATCCGGCCCTGGCTGTTGGCGGGTGTGGTCATTCGTTCTCGCCCCGGTACCCGCGGCCGCCCCCCGCGCCGCGTGAACCCATCGCTGAATTTCACGTCACGTTAGCAGATTCCATCCCGGTTGAATCGCCTTGCGGAGGGAAAAGCAGGTGTAAGTGTTGTCAGGGTGGATGCCCCGCCCCGACGACGGTCAGCGTGCCTCCAGGCGCCATTGCCCGGGTGCCAGGCCGGCCAGTGCGACGTCGCCGACCGCGACCCGAACCAGCCGCAGGGTCGGCAGGCCGACCGCCGCGGTCATCCGCCGCACCTGGCGGTTGCGGCCTTCGGTGATGGTCAGTTCCAGCCAGGCGTCGGGCACGGTCTTGCGGAACCGCACCGGCGGATCGCGCGGCCACAGTGCCGGCGCCGCGATCGACCGCACCCGCGCCGGCCGGGTCGGGCCGTCCTTCAGCACCACGCCGCGGCGCAATGCCGCCAGCCGGGCCTCGTCGGGCGTGCCTTCGACCTGCACCCAATAGGTCTTGGGCTGCTTGTGGCGCGGGTCGGTCAGGCGGTGGGCGAGGCGGCCGTCGTCGGTCAGCAGCAACAGGCCTTCGCTGTCGTGGTCGAGCCGCCCGGCCGGGTATACGCCGGCGGGCAGCCCGAAGTCGGCCAGCGTGCGCCGTGCCGGCATTCCGCCCTGCAGCCCACTGCGATCGGTGAACTGGCACAGCACGTTGAAGGGCTTGTTGAAGGCGATCAGCACGGCGCACGCCCCGCCCGGGGCGGGTTCAGTCGTCGCTGACGACGCTGGCCTTGATCGTGTAGGCACCCACCGCGTTCTCGCCGCTGCCGAGCGAATTGAGGCGGACGAGGTAATCGCCGGCGATGCTGGTCGAGGCCACGATCAGCGAGTTGGTGTCGCCGTCGGCACGGTCGTCGTTCTCGGCCAGCTTCGAGCCGTCAGGAGCGAACAGCACCAGCACCGGATCGAAATCGGTCGACTTGGCGCTGATCGCGATCAGCTGTCCGGCCTCGAGCCGGAGCGTGTAGTCCTGGTTGCGGCCGCCGTTGTCGCTGGGGCGGTTGGACTCGGACAGCTTGCCGCTGGTCTGGTGGCCGAGGCGCAGGCTCGGGTCTGCGGCATGGGCGGAGCCCAGAGCGAACAGGCCGGCGGCGAAGAGGGTCAGGGGAATCTTGCGCACATGAAATCCTTATGCAGGGGATAAAAGAGATGCCGGCACCGCGTTCTGTGACGCGGTGCCGGCATCGGCCATTATTCGGCCGGTTTCACAAAGCGCAAGGTCATCCGGTCGCTCTCGCCGATTTCCGCATACTTTTCCGCGTCGGCATCGTCGTGGCGGTTGCTTGGCGGCAGCGTCCACACGCCGTTCGGATGATCGGCGGTATCGGCCGGATTAGCGTTGATCTCGCTCCGGTCGGCCAGCTCGAAGCCGGCCGCGGTGGCCAGCTCGATCACCACCGCTTCGGTCAGGTAGCCGGACTTGTTCATGGCCTCGGCATCGGTGCCGGGTTTGGCACGGTGGTCGACCACACCTAGGGTGCCGCCGGGGGCCAGCACGTCGAAGAAGGCGCTGAAGTAGGCCTCGCCGTCGCCAGCGGCGACCCAGTTGTGGGCGTTGCGGAAGGTCACCACCGCGTCGGCCGAGCCGGCCGGGCCGAACGCCGGTGCCTTCGGGTCGAACACGCGCACTTCCGGCGCGCCGTAGACCTCGGGGTTGTCGGCGAACTTGGCGCGCAATTCCTCGTTGAGGCGATAGCGGTAACCGGGCTGGTCGGGGATCGCGTCGTCCCAGACCGCGGCGATGTAGGTGCCATCGTCGCGCAGGTACGGAGCGAGGATCTCGGCGTACCAGCCGCCGCCCGGGGTGATCTCGATGACGGTCTGGTCCGGCGCGATGCCGAAGAACGCCAGCGTCTCGGCCGGGTGGCGGTACTTGTCGCGGGCGGCGAAATCGGAGGTGCGCCAGTTGCCGGCAACGGCGGCGGCCAGGGCATCGGCCGCCGAGGGGGCCGGGTCGGCGGCCTCGGTGGTCGCGGTGTCGGTGTCGGTGGCGGGTGCCGGGTCCTGCGCGGTGCAGGCTGCGAGCAGCAGCACAGGGACGAGTGTGGCAAGCAAGGTGCGGGTCATGCGTAAGCCTCCAGCGAACGGGGGGCACAGCCTAGCCCGGATGGCTCACCCTGTCCTGCCGTGAGCTGTCCCGCCTGTCGGCGCATGCCGGTCGTGACCTGTCATCGGCGGGCTGCGCGGGGTAATGGCGAGATGCCCGGGCCGGCCCGCAACTCTTCAGGCATTCGCTTCAAGCGTCGCCGCATAGGCCTGGGCTTCGGCCAGCAACCAGTCGCGGAAGGCCTGCAGGCCGGCATGGTCGGCCGAGCGTTGCGGATACGCCAGGTAGTGGGCGTAGTGGGTGCGCAGGCGCGCCTCGCTGAGCCGCACCAGCTGGCCCGATTCGATCAGCAGGCGCGCGCGGGTCAGCCGGCCCAGCGTCACGCCGACCCCGCTGGCGGCGGCGCGCAACAGCGCTTCGGTGTCGTCGAAGTTGGCCGCGTAGCGCGCCGGCGGTTCGCCGCCGTGCGCGGCGAACCAGGCCAGCCACTGCTCGTTGCCGTCGTCCGGTTCGCCCAGAAGCGGCCAGGTGTGAAGCTCCGCCATCTTCGGCGGACCACCGAGGCGGGCGACCAGCTCGGGGCTGGCGACCGGCGCCACCCATTCGTCGAACAGGTGCTCGCTGGCCAGCCCCGGCCAGTGTCCGCGGCCGATCCGCAGCGCGGCGTCGACTTCGCGCTCGCGTTCGAAATCGATCGCGGTCGCGGTCGACTGCAGGTTGATCTGTACCTGTGGGTGCGCGGCGAGGAACCCGCCCAGTCGCGGCACCAGCCAGGCCGAGGCCATCGACGGGGTCACGCTCAGGGTCAGCACGTCGTCGTGACGCGGGCCGTACGGGCGCAGCGCCTGCTCGAGTGCGTCCAGGTGCGGTGCGACCCGGCTCATCAGGTGCTGGCCGTCGGCGGTCAGCTTCACCCCGCGCGAACTGCGTTCGAACAGGCGCCGGCCGAGCCGTTCCTCCAGGCCGCGGACCTGGTGGCTGAGCGCGCTCACGGTCAGGTGCATCGACTCGGCGGCGCGGGTCAGGTTGCCGGCGCGGGCGGCGGCGGCGAAGCCGAGCAGGGCGTGCAGGGGTGGGCGGGCCATGATCGATCCTTTCTTGAACAAAATTCAATGAAGCCTTGCGTAACTATCGCTTTTTAGGTGATTGGCGCAAGCGTATCTTGCAACCTACTTGATAGGGCCGTCCACTCCTCCCCCACCCGGCCCGCTACCTGGAGATCGATCATGAGCATCTACAAAGACCTGCTGTTCCTGCACGGCTACCGGAGCGACCTCGCGGTGGCCGACGACATCGAGCAGACCCGGACGGCCCCGGTCGCCGCCGACGGCAGGGCGAACCGATCGGACCACATCAGGCCCCGCGTGGAATCGGGCGCCGGACGCACCGCCGTGCCCCCGATGCCAGCAGCCGGAGGCTGTGCCTGAGAACGGAATGCCACCCCGGCGCGGTTCCTCTCCACGGCGGCAGGCACTACCATCGCCCCGTCGTATCTGCGACCGGACGGGGAGATCGCGCAAGTTGCGGAAGGGCTGGATCATCGCGATCGCATTGGCTGTCGTCGCCATCGCCGCCGGCGCAGGCAGCCATGCCGGCAGGTCGACGGCGCCGATGGGGATGCTGGCGCAGGGCCTGCCGGAAGCCCCGGGGCGGTCGCTGATGCGATCGCTGATCCGGCCGGTGGTGCGGCCACGGCCGGTCCTTCCCGGCGAGCGCGAGAAGCGGGGCGGGCCGGCGTTCGAGTACGAGTACATCGCCCCGCGTTCACCGGAACTGCAGCCGATCCATCAACGCGTGCGCGAGGCGGACCTGCTGCACCACCTGCCCGAAGTGGAGGCGATCGACGGCCTGTTCCTGCTGCCGTACGCGTTGCGTTTCGTCACCGCCGAGTGCGAGCAGTTCGGCGCGTTCTACGTGCCCGCGACGCACGAGGTGGTGCTCTGCTACGAGACGCTGGAGGTGCTGTATGAGCGCGGCGAACAGCTGCGCGAAGACAACGGTTTCGACGCCGGCTACCCGCAGCGCTATGCCCTGGCCAACCTGCGTTTCATCGTCCTGCACGAAACCGGACACGCCCTGATCCACCTGCTCGACCTGCCCGTCACCGGACGCCAGGAAGATGCGGTCGACCAGCTGGCGACCATGCTGATGCTGCACTTCGCCGGCACCGACGAGTCGCCGCAGCAGGTCGCCGAGAATCTGCGTATGGCCGCCAACTGGTTCCTGGTGCGCAGCACCGGCGCCTACAACCTCGACGCCTATGCCGATGAGCATGCACTCGGCGAGCAGCGCTATTTCAACCTGCAATGCCTGCTGTACGGCAGCGATCCGGTGCGCCTAGTCGACACCGTCACCGACGGCGACCTGCCGCCGGCGCGCGCGCAGCGCTGCCCGCAGGAGGCGCAGCAGATCAAGCGCGCCTGGCTGCGCCTGCTGCTGCCGCACCTGGCGCCGAAGTACGAAATGAGCGAAGCCGAGGCCAACCACTACCTCGAGCAGCAGCAGCGCGAACGCGAGCGCCACGGCCAGCGGCCATATGTGCGTGGCCCTGCCCCGGCCACCGCTCCGTGAGTCCCTCCCGGTGTCCGCTGTGCTCCGCAACGGACACGAGGCCTTTGGCCCGTGTCGCCTCGCGTCGCTATTTCGAATGCGGCGGCTGCGACCTGGCCTTCATGGCCGGCGAGGACCTGCCCTCGCCGGCCCAGGAGCGGGCGATCTATGAGCAGCACCAGAACGATCCTTCCGATCCCGGGTACCGCGCTTTCCTCAACCGGCTCGTGGAACCGCTCGCCGAGCGCCTGTCGCCTGGCATGCGCGGATTGGACTTCGGTGCCGGTCCGGGCCCGGCCCTGGCCCTGATGCTGGGCGAGCGCGGCTTTCCCACGCTGTCATGGGATCCGATGTTCGAGCCGCATGAGGCGTTGCTCGACAGCCGCTACGACTTCGTGACCTGTAGCGAGACCGTGGAGCATTTCCATCGGCCCGGCATCGAGTTCGAGCGACTGGCGGCGCTGCTGCGCCCGGGCGGCTGGCTCGCGATCATGACCCAATGGCGCCTGCCCGGTGCCGCGTTCGATCGCTGGGGCTATGTGCGCGACCCCACCCACGCCTGCTTCTTCTCCGAGCGCACGTTCGGCTGGCTCGCGGTCAGGCATGGCCTGCGGCTGGAGACGCCGGCGCGTCACATCGCCTTGTTGCAGCGCGGTGATGCCTGACCCGGCAGTGCAGCGACCGGCAACATAACGACCGGGAACACAACGAAAAGGCCCGGCATGATGCCGGGCCTCCTGTTTCGCGGAACGCGCCGGCTCAGCCGGCCAGCGAATCGATCACCGCGTTGAGCGTGCTGCTCGGCCGCATCGCCGCGGCGAGCTTGCCGAAGTCCGGGTGGTAATAGCCACCCATGTCGACCGGCTGGCCCTGCACCGCGATCAGCTCCTCGACGATCTTCGCCTCGTTGTCGGCCAGCGCCTGCGCGACCGGGGCGAAGGTCGCCTTCAGTTCGGCGTCGTCGTCCTGGGCGGCCAGTGCCTGCGCCCAGTACATCGCCAGGTAGAAGTGGCTGCCGCGGTTGTCGATGCCGCCGAGCTTGCGGGTCGGCGACTTGTCGCTGTCGAGGAACTGGCCATTGGCGACGTCGAGCGCATCGGCCAGCACCTTCGCCCGCGCGTTGCCGGTGGTCTCGGCCAGGTGCTCGAGCGAGGCCGCCAGCGCAAGGAACTCGCCCAGCGAATCCCAGCGCAGGTAGTCGTCCTGCTCGAACTGCTGCACGTGCTTGGGCGCGCTGCCGCCGGCGCCGGTCTCGAACAGGCCGCCGCCGGCCATCAGCGGCACCACCGACAGCATCTTGGCGCTGGTGCCCAGCTCCATGATCGGAAACAGGTCGGTCAGGTAGTCGCGCAGCACGTTGCCGGTGACGCTGATCGTGTCCTTGCCGGCGCGGATGCGTTCGAGCGAGAACTTCATCGCCTCGACCGGCGCCATGACATGGATCTCCAGACCGCTGGTGTCGTGATCCTTCAGATAGGCCTCGACCTTGGCCGCGAGGTTGCGGTCGTGCGCGCGCTGCGGGTCGAGCCAGAACACCGCCGGAGTGTTGCTCAGGCGTGCGCGGGTGACCGCCAGCTTGACCCAGTCGCGGATCGGCGCGTCCTTGGTCTGGCACATGCGCCAGATGTCGCCGGCCTCGACTTCGTGCTTCATCAGCACGGCGCCGGCCTCGTCGAGCACCTCGACCACGCCGTCGGCGGGAATCTTGAAGGTCTTGTCGTGGCTGCCGTACTCCTCGGCCTTCTGCGCCATCAGGCCGACGTTGGGCACGCTGCCCATCGTCGCCGGGTCGAACGCGCCGTGCGCCCTGCAGTCATCGATCACCGCCTGGTAGATGCCGGCGTAGTTGCGGTCCGGGATCACCGCCTTGGCATCCTGCAACTCGCCGGCCGGGTTCCACATCCGGCCACTGTCGCGGATCATCGCCGGCATCGACGCGTCGACGATGATGTCGCTGGGCACGTGCAGGTTGGTGATGCCCTTGTCGGAGTTGACCATCGCAAGCTGAGGGCGCTCGCCGTACAGGGCGTCGATATCGGCCTTGATCTCAGTGGCAACGCTTTCGTCCAGCGACGGCAGCCGCGCGTACAGGTCGCCGATGCCGTTGTTCGGGTCGAAGCCGGCCTCGGCCAGCACCGCCGCGTGCTTGTCCAGCACCGGCCCATAGAACTCGCTGACCGCGACACCGAAGATGATCGGGTCGGACACCTTCATCATCGTCGCCTTCAGGTGCAGCGAGAACAGCACGTCCTGCGCGCGCGCATCGTCGATCTGCGCGCGGATGAAGGCGGCCAGCGCCTTCGCGCTCATGCAGGTGGCGTCGATCACCTCGCCCTCGGTGACCTTGACCCCGGTCTTGAGCATGTTGCTGCGGCCATCGCTGCCGGTCAGCCGCACCTTGACCGTGCCGGCCTGCTGGATCACGACCGACTGCTCGCTGCCGTAGAAGTCACCGGCGTCCATGTGCGCGACGTGCGACTTCGAGTCCGGGCTCCACTTGCCCATCCGGTGCGGGTGCTTGCGCGCGTAGTTCTTGACCGAGGCCGGCGCGCGGCGGTCGGAATTGCCCTCGCGCAGCACCGGATTGACCGCGCTGCCCTTGGTGCGGTCGTAGCGGGCCTTGATCTCGCTCTCCTGCTCGCCCTTGGGCTCCTCCGGGTAATCCGGCAGCGGGTAGCCCTGCGCCTGCAATTCCTTGATCGCCGCCTTCAGCTGCGGCACCGAGGCGCTGATGTTCGGCAGCTTGATGATGTTGGCCTCGGGCTTGGTCGCCAGCGCGCCCAGCTCGGCCAGGTGGTCGCCGACCTTCTGGTCATCGGCCAGCACATCCGGGAACTGCGCCAGGATCCGCCCCGCCAGCGAAATGTCGCGCGTCTCCACCGCCACCCCGGCGGTGCCGGCGAAGGCCTCGATGATCGGCAGCAGCGACTGCGTCGCCAGCAGCGGGGCTTCGTCGGTGAGGGTGTAGATGATCCGAGGGGTGTTGCCGGTGGACTGGGTCATGTGGGGATTCGACTCGAAAGCGGTGGACGGGCGCTGTCGCGCGACGGCGCAGGCACGGAAACGCCGGCCATTGTCTCAACCGCGCCGAGTCAGAGCAAAGGCAAGGACCCTACGGGGTGGCATGGGGGTATGCCGGTGGGGCATGTGCACGGAACGATGCTGGCATGTCCCCACGGACATCGTCCTGATGGACAACGCCGAAGCCCCGTCCGACACTCCGGCGTGAAGCCGCCACGGGGGGCGGGGAGGGATGCATGTGCACATCGCGACCTACTCACTGACATTCGCCGTGATGGCGCTGCTGCTCGCGCTGGCCGCGATGCCGTTCGACCGCCGCATCGGAGTCGCGACTGCGGCGCTGTTCGCGCTCTACCTCGGCCTGGACGATCTCGATACCGCACTGCCGACCGCGGTGGCCGCGGCCGATCTGCTCGGTGGCCGCTGGAACTGGTCAGGCAAGGTCTACAGCCTGCTGCTGGCGGCGGTGGTGATCTGGATCTTCCGGCTCAGGCCCGATGCGGTGGGATTGACCTTCAGGCAGCGCAACCTGCGCGCATCGATGATCGCACTGGTGTTGCTGGTCGCGCTGGGGGCGGCGCTGGGTTTCGCCTTCGATCCGGATACGCCCTCGTTCGAGACGCTCGCGTTCCAGGCGACGATGCCGGCGCTGGCCGAAGAGCTGGCCTATCGCGGGGTCGCGCCCGCCCTGCTGCTCGGCCTGATCGGTCGCAAGGCGCCGCCCGGGCAGGTGCCGTGGGCGGTGGTGGTGGTGACCGCGGTGATGTTCTCGCTGTGGCACGGGCTCGGCTACGGCCGCGACGGGTTCTCGTTCGAGCCGGTATCGGCGTCGTTCACCCTCGTCGGCGGGCTCGCCTATGGCTGGATGCGCTTCAACAGCGGCAGCCTGCTGTTCCCGCTGCTCGCGCATGCGCTCGGCAACCTGGTGTTCCAGTTGACCGCGTTCGTGTGAGTTGCAGGGCGAGACCTACAGCAGGCCGTCGCGCTTGACCGCCAGGTAGCGTTCGACCAGCGAGGCGGCGAGCTGGTCGCAGGTGACGTCGAGGACCATCACGCCGTGGTTGCGCAGGGCCTCGTGGGCGGCGTTGCGCTGTTGCAGGTACTGGGCGGTGGCGCCGGCGCGGATCGCGTCGGGCAGGTCGTGGACTTCGCGGGCAAGGGCGTTGTCGAGGGCGACTTCGCGCAGGCTGGCGACGCAGACCAGGTGTCGCTTGCGCAGCAGCTGCACCGCAGCGAGCACGTCGTCCATGTCCTCGTCGCGCAGGTTGGTGACCAGCATCACCAGCGAGCGGCGCCGCTGGCGCACCGACAGTTCGGTGGCGGCGGCGAGGAAGTCGGTGGCGACCGGCGACGGCTGCAACGCATAGCTGCCACGCAGCAGGCCCTCGATCGCGCCGGCACCGCGTCGTGGCGGTACCCAGGTGGTGTCGCCGCCGGCAGCGAGCAGGCCGACCGCGTCGCCCTGGCGCAGGGCGAGATAGGCGACCACCAGCGCGGCGTCGAGCACATGGTCGAAGTGGGCCATGCCCTTGCCATCCGCAAGGTCGTCGCGGGCGAGCAGGCGGCGGCCGGTGTCGAGCAGCAGCACCAGTTGCTGGTTGCGCTCGTCCTGGTATTCGCGCGAGATCAGCTTGTGCGAACGCGCGGTGGCTTTCCAGTCGATCTGGCGCAGGCTGTCGCCAAGCCGGTATTCGCGCAGCTGATGGAAGTCGGTGCCCTCGCCGCGGCGGCGCTTGACGTGCGCGCCGACCAGTCGCGAGGCCTGCTCGGCGGAGAACATCGCGAACTTGGCCAGCGGCGCGAAGTTCGGGAACACCCGCACCGCTTGCGGCTCGCCGGCCACGCGCAGCTGGGTCCACAGCCGCCACGGCGCGTGCAGGCGCAGCTGGGTGCCGTCGAACACGAAGTCGCCGCGCTCGTGCGCGCGCAGGTGGTAGTCGAAGCGGGCGGACTCGTTGCGGCCCAGGTCGAGCCGCCGTGGCAGACCGTGCAGGGCCCAGCCGACCGGATGCAGGTCGAACACGTCCATGCGCTGGCGACGGGTCGATTCGAAGGCCAGTGTCACCGGCCGTTCGATGCCGATCGGCCAGGTGTCGGGGATGCCGCGCTCGACCTGTGGCAACGGCTGCCGCCATAGCCGCACGAGGTCGGTCAGCGCGAGCAAGGCGAGCGCCGCTCCCGCCGCCTGCCACCACAGGGCCGGCAGCCAGCCGATGCTGGCAGCCAGGCCGAGCGCGGCCCAGCACGCGAGCAATGCGAGCAGGGCCGGGGCGGGGCGGGGCCAGCGCCGGCGTGGCACAGGCGCCGTCACTGCCGCGGCGCCTCCACCTTGGCCAGCAGGGCCTTGAGCACGGCGTCGGGAGTCTGGCCCTCGATCTGCAGCTCCGGCGCCAGTGCGATGCGGTGGCGCAGTGCCGGCAGGGCGATCTCGCGGACGTCGTCGGGGGTGACGAAGTCGCGGCCGGCCAGCACCGCCTGCGCGCGCGCGGCCCGCACCAGGGCGAGGCTGCCGCGCGGGCCGGCGCCCATCGCGATGCCGGCCCAGTCGCGGGTCGCGGCGACGATCCGCACCGCGTAGTCGATCACCGCGTCGTCGACGGCGACCTGCGCGGTGGCGGCCTGCATCGCGACGATGTCGTCGGGGCCGGCCACGCACTGCACCTGCGACAGGTCGAACGAGGCCGCGGTCTGGCCACGGCTGACCGCGGCGACCATGCGCTTCTCGTCGTCGCGGTCCGGGTAGTCGATCAGTACCTTGAGCAGGAAGCGGTCGAGCTGGGCCTCGGGCAGCGGGTAGGTGCCTTCCTGCTCGACCGGGTTCTGGGTCGCCATGGTCATGAACGGCGGCGGCAGCGGGAAGCTCTTGCCTTCGATCGTGACCTGCAGTTCGGCCATCGCCTCCAACAGTGCCGACTGGGTCTTGGCCGGGGCGCGGTTGATCTCGTCGGCGAGCAGCAGGTGGGTGAAGATCGGCCCGCGGCGGATGTTGAAGGTCTCGCTCTTCGGGTTCCACACCGCGTGGCCGCTGATGTCGCTGGGCATCAGGTCGGGGGTGAACTGCACGCGCGCGTAACTGCAGTCCAGCGCCTGCGACAGCGACCGCACCAGCAGGGTCTTGCCGAGGCCGGGCACGCCTTCGATCAGCACGTGGCCGCCGGCGAGCAGGGCGACCAGGATCTGGTCGAGCACCTCGGGCTGGCCGATGAAGGCCTTGCCGACCTCGTCGCGGATGGCGGCGGCGCGCTCGGCCAGCCCGTCACCGGCAACTGCGGTTGTGACAGGCGAGGCTTCGGCGGACGGGGGCGCAGCATGCTGCGGTGGAAGTTCGTTGGCGGTCATAGCTGATTCCTCAACCGGATCAGGGTGGCAATGCGGGAACGGAACGCGGCGTGGTCGCGCGCGGGAGGGGCGGACAGGGCGATGCGCACGTCGTCGGCACTGACCGTGAGCGTGTCCTTGAAGCGTTCGGCGATCAGTGCCGCTTGAGCGTCGCCTTCGAGCGCGGCGGCCTGTGGATCGCGCCGGCGCAGGCGGGCGAGGAAGGCCGCACGCACCGCGGCATGCAGTACATGGCCGTAGCCGTAGCGGTAGATGTGCTCGCCGCTGGCGGTGACATGTTCGAGCAGCGAGCGGCGCTCGCCGATCGGCGACGGCAGCTGTGGCCCGAAACGCTGCATGCGCGACCACAACCAGGCCAGCAGCGCCAGCAGCAGCGGCAGCCAGGCCATCCAGCTGTTGGCGGCCAGCCAGCGCCAGAACGATGGCATCTCCGCCGCGTACAGCAGGTGCGCGGTGCCGGCCTTCCAGTTGGGTTCCAGCAGCTGCCGGGCCAGCACGATGTGCGGGCCGTCGCGCAGTTTGTCGTTGGTCATGAAGTCGAGGCCGGCGATCACGTCCACCGTGCCCTCGCCATACGGCAGGCGTGCGTAGACGAGGTGGCCGTTCTCGTCCTTCCAGCGATGCAGCGGGCCGATCGCGCCGGTTCCGAAGCGCTGGCCGCCGCAGAACTCGACATGGCTCTCCTCTCCGTCGACCAGCAGCGGCACGCAGGGCCGGGGGGCCTTGGCCAGCATCACGTCGAGGGCTTCGAACAGGGTGTCCTGGCGCCCCGCGCCGGCCTCGAGCCGCGACTGGCGCGGGAACAGCGAATCGACCATGCCCGACGGTGGAGTGCGCACCACCAGGTGGCCGCCCCCGTCGACCCAGTCGAGCAGGGTGTCGGCATCGATCTGCGACATCCGGCCCGGATCGTTGAGCACGACCACGGTGTCGCGTGGGCCGAGCGTGGCTTTGCGGCTGTCCAGGCGCTGGCGCATGTCCACCGTCCAGCCGTCCTCGCGCAGGGCCAGGCCGAGCACGTACAGCGGGTTGTAGGTGATCTCGCCGGTGCGTGGCAGCTCGATCTCCTCCTCGACCCGCTCATGGGTCGAGTACCACCACCAGCCGACCGCGCCGAGCAGCGGCAATGCGATCGCCACCGCGAGCAGCGTCCACAGCGTCTGCCGGCGCGAGCTCGGGCGTGATGTGGCCGGCGCCGCGCTCATGCCGCGCCTCCGCCGCTGGCGAACGAGCCTCTCGAAATCCAGCCGAAGCGCCCGCCGAGGGTGTCGAGCAGCTGTTCGAAGGCATTGTCGTCGGGCAATCGGCCGGCGTAGGCCGCGTACTGCCACAACCGCACCATCGAGGCGAAGGCATCGCGGTCGCCGGCCTCGGGCATCCGGCGCGAGGCGCGCAGGCAGGCCGCTTCGGTCGCGCCCGGCACCAGCACCACGCCGGCGCGTTCGCGCACCACCTCGACACTGGCGCGGTACATCAGCGCCAAAGCCTCGCGGTGGCGGCCGGCGTTCCACAGTGCCCGTGCCGCGGCCGGGATGTCGTCGGGCAACGGGGCGTCCTCGATCAGGGCATCGTGGACGATCGGGTCGGGTTCACGCCGCTGCGCATCGACCGCCCCGCGCAGCCAGCCGATCCAGCGCGGCATGGTCGCCAGCAGGATCGCCACCAGCACCCCCAGCAGCAGCCACAGGCCGTATTTGCCGATCAGCGCGATGACGGTGCCGATGGCTTTCAGCGCCGGGGCGTCGGAGTTTGAGGGCTTGTGGTCTTTCTTCTCGTTGCGGTCGCGCCGCTGCCAGGTCGTCACCGTGCGCTTGCGGGTGACGCTGGGGTCGTCATAGGCGCGGGCGACCGACTCGCTCAGCCCGTCGGCATCGGCGATGCCGCGGAACACCTTCGGCAGGGTGGACTTCTGCAGGTGGTCGCGACGGCGTGGCGGGGAAGCATCATCTTCCGTGGCGGTTTCGCCTTCATCGCTGTCTTCGCTGGTGTCGGCTTTTTCCCGGACCGGCTTGTCGAGCTTGCGCTGCGACAGCGGCCGCACCGGGCCGTCGATCTCCTGCGCCGATGCCGGCACGGTGGAGGCCGCCAGCAGGCCGCCGCCGAGCGCGACCGCAAGCAGCAGCGGCGTGGCGGTGCGGGCCAGCCGCGAGGCCAGCCGGCGCAGCACGATCTCGATGTCCCAGCCCTCGATCTGGGTGCGCCGGTTGAGGTACAGGCCGAAGCCGGCGCCGACATAGAACGGTTCGATCGCGCAGGTCGCCAGCCACACCAGGGTATTGGTGAGCAGGTCCAGCCACAGCGGCTGTTCGCGCATCAGGGTCAGGAAACCGTTCCAGGCCCCGGTCAGGTGTTCGGGCGGGATGAACAGGAATGCCAGCGCGTTGAACCCGAGGTACACCGCCAGTTCGAAATGCAGGCAGATCGCCGTGACCAGCACGCCGATGCCATAGACCGGCCCGGCCAGGGCGCGACGGCGCTGGCGCGCGGCCGCGCCCTGGCCGCCTTCGAGCAGATCGACCGGCAGGTTCAGCGCGCGCACCGGGCTGAGCCGGCGCCAGGTCAGGTGGGCCGGCATCCAGCGCAGGCCCCAGTTGAACTGCGCGCGCAAGGTGCGGGCGGGGCCCGGGACGTCGCCGAACACCGCGTGCGAGAGCACATAGAGCGGGATGCGGTCGTACAGCGGCTTGAGCCACCACATCAGCAGCGGCGCCAGCCACATCACGCCGAGCGACCAGGCCAGCAGATTGCACAGCACCAGCATCGGGATGGTCAGCAGCAGCCACGGCTTCCAGATTGCGGCGGCGTGGCGACGGGTCAGCGCCGTGCCCAGCTCCACCGCTTCCCACGCGGTACGCGGACGCAGGGCGACGGTCAGCGACTCCAGGTTCATGCCGCGCCTCCGTCGTGTTCGCCGGTGGGTCCGAGATGGCGGCCGCCGAGCAGCAGCCAGCCGAGCACCAGCGTCCACAGGCCGGCGCCGACCGAGTACTTGATCCATGCCGGCATCCACGCGATCGACGACCAGAACGCCTCCACGAACGCCGCGAACACCAGCATCGCGAACACCCCCAGGCACAAGCGCGCACCGCGGATGCCGCCCTCGACCAGCGCATCGATGCGCCGCCGCCGTCCCGGCGCGACCAGGTTCAGGCCCAGCCGCAGGCCGGCGCCGCCGGCGATCACGATTGCGGTCAGTTCCGGCGCCGAATGGCCGGCGACGAAGCGCCAGAACGGATCGCCGTGGCCGACCGCCTGCAGGTGCCCGGCCACGCCGCCGATGCTCACGCCGTTGAACAGCAGCACCAGCACCGTGCCCAGTCCGGCCAGCAGGCCGCTGGCGAACGTGCGGAAACCGATGCTGACGTTGTTCCAGATGTAGTAGCCGAACATCGCCAGGTCGGTTTCGCTGTCGCGGCCGAGCTTGCGCTCCGGGTCTTTCGGGTCGTACATGTTCTCGAACCCGGCCAGCTGGAGCGGGTCGAACAGGCTGCTGGCCAGCTCCGGTTTGAGCTGGATGGCGACGAAGATCACCACCAACGGCAGCGCGAACAGCGCCAGCGAGGCCAGCATGCAGCCGCGCTCGGCACGCACCTGGCGCGGGAACCCCGACAGCAGGAATTCCAGCGCCACATGCCAGCGCGGCGGCGGGGTGCGGTAGAGCAGGCTGTGGCCACGCTGCATGATCTGCTGCAGGCGCTCGACCAGCACCGGGCTGTAGCCGCGCCGCCGGGCCAGCGCCAGCTGCTGGCACAGGCGGCGGTAGCGGGCCGGCATCTCATGGTCGGCGATGCCGTCCCAGCCGCGCCGCTCGTTGCGCGCCTTGCGGGCCTGGCCGCGGGCGTCGAGCCAGCGTTCCAGCGCCAGCCATTCGGGCTCGTGGCGGCGGACGAAGAGTTCCTGCTTCATCCGTGCTGTCCAGATCCGTGCTGTTCAGAGCCATGCTGTTCAGAGCCGTGCTGTCCAGAGCCGTGCGGTCCAGGGTCGCGCCGCCCCAGCAGGCCATTGGCGATGCCGTACAGGCGCTGCACTGCCGTGTCGCCACGTGCCTGCAGCCAGGGCGAGCCCAGTTCGGCCAGCTCGATCTGGCGTGCCTGTGTGAGCCGCGGCGCGCGTTCGGCGAAGGCGACCAGCGCCGCCTGCTCGTGCGGCAGCAGCACGACCGGCGCGGCCATCGGTTCGGCGGGCGGGGTGGTGGCCGGCGGCGGGGTGCGGCTGTCGTGCACGACCAGGGTGCCGGCGACCATGTCGCCGATACGCCGCCCCCACGGATCGCCGAAGCTGACCAGCAGGCCCAGCGCATAACCGAACGGCAGCATGTCGACCACCCGCAGCAGGTTGCGCGCGAACGCCGCCAGCCAGCCGACCGGGGCGCCGTTGGCGGCGATCACCCGCAGCCCGAGTGCGCGCTTGCCCGGCGTGCGTCCGCCCCACAGCACCTCGAATGCGATCGGGTACAGCCAGAACACCGAGAACAGCAGGATCAGGTACGGGCCCATGCTGCCGCGGCCGAGCATGCCCACCACCATGCTGCCGGCCACCAGTATCGCCATGCGCAGCATGAAGTCGATCAGCCAGGCCAGCGCTCGCGGCATCGGCCCGGCCGCAGGCAGACGCAGCGCGACGCCTTCGGGAGTGACGACTTCGCGGCAGGTGTCGAGTACGGGCACCGCGGCGGCCCTGCCGTCAATCACTGCCATGCCTTGAACATCCCCACATCGTGAATCCCTGCACTGCGCCCCCGTACCGGCGAAATCTTCAACGAAACAGCTTCCGGTCCTTTTCCGCTTTGGAAAGCCTGTCCCGAAGCCCTCAACTACCGGTGATGCCGAGGTACCGATCCTTCAATCGCATGTAATGCTGCGCGCTGTATTGCAACTGTTCGATCTCGCGATTGTCCAGTTTTCGCACGAACCGGGCCGGATTGCCAAGCCACAGTTCCGCCTCACCGACGGTCTTGCCCGGCGCCAGCACCGCGCCGGCACCGACAAAACCGAAGCGCGAGACGGTGGCGCCGTCGAGGATCTTCGCGCCCATGCCGATCAGGGCGAACTCGTGCACGGTGCAGGCATGGATGATCGCGCCGTGGCCGACGGTGACGTCGTTGCCGATCACCGTCGGCAGTCCGCCCGGGCGGGTGAACGGGCCCTCGTGGGTGACGTGGACGATGGTGCCGTCCTGGATGTTGGTGCGGGCGCCGATCTCGATGCGGTTGACGTCGCCGCGGACCACGCAGCCGGGCCAGATCGAAACGTCGTCGCCGATCGTGACCGCGCCGATCACGGTCGCGGCGGGGTCGATGTAGACGCGCTCGCCGAGGCTGGGAAAAGTGTCGAGGTAGGGGCGCAGGGTCATGCGTCGATTGTACCGGTTTGGTCTGTCGGACCGTGGCTGCGCCTACACTCGGACCATGGACATCACCGCCGACACCACGCCCGACGAGTTGCGCGTGACCCATCGCGCGCTGCGCCAAGCCTGGCAGGGGCGCAAGCCCGCCATGGCCCAGCGCCGTGCCGACCTGCTGCGTCTGCGCGACGCGTTCCGGACCCGGGTGGTGGAAATGGACGCGGCGATCCGCGCCGATTTCGGCCATCGTTCCGAACACGAGAACCTGATCTCCGAGACGATGGTGGTGCTGGCCGAGATCGCCCATGCCCTGCGCCACCTGAGCCGCTGGGCGAAACCGCGCCGCGCCGCGGTCGGCTGGAAGTTCTGGCCGGCACGGGCGCAGGTGCGGCCGGAGCCGGTCGGCGTGGTCGGGATCATGTCGCCGTGGAACTACCCGGTGAACCTGGCGCTGGTGCCGCTGGTGTCGGCGATCGCCGCCGGCAACCACGTCTACCTCAAACCGTCCGAACACACCCCGCGCACCGGTGCCTGGCTGCGCGCGCTGCTGGCCGACGTGTTCCCGGCCGACCGCGTCGCGGTCGCGCTGGGCGGCCCCGAGGTCGGTGCCGCCTTCGCCGCGCTGCCATTCGACCACCTGCTGTTCACCGGCTCGAGCTCGGTCGGGCGCAAGGTGATGGCGGCGGCGGCGCCGAACCTGACCCCGCTGACGCTGGAGCTGGGCGGCAAGTCGCCGGCCATCGTCTGTCCGGATTACCCGCTGGCCAGCGCCGCCGCACGGATCGCCACCGGCAAGTGGTTCAACGCCGGCCAGACCTGCATCGGCGTCGACTACGTGCTTGTCGACGCCGCCCGCCGCGATGCCTTCGTCGATGCCATCGTCGCCGAGCTGCACAAGCGCTACGGCGACTTCGACGCGCCGCTCGACTACACCCGCATCATCAGCGACGCCCAGCATGCACGCCTGCGCGGCTGCCTCGACGACGCCCACGCACGCGGCCTGCGCGTGATCGAGCCGTTCGCGGGCAAGGCCGATGCCGGCGCGCGCCTGTTGCCGCCGGTACTGGTGATCGATCCGGACCTCGATGCCGAGGTCATGCGCCATGAGATCTTCGGCCCGATCCTGCCGGTCGTTTCCTGCCAGGGCCTGGACGACGCGATCGCGAAGATGCAACGCCTCGATCGCCCGCTCGCGCTGTATCCCTTCAGCCATGACCGGGCCAGCATCGAGCGCATCGTGTCCGGCGTGCTGGCCGGCGGCGTCACCGTCAACGACACCCTGATCCATTTCGGCGTGCACAGCCTGCCGTTCGGCGGCATCGGCCCGAGCGGGATGGGCCAGATCCACGGTCGCCACGGCTTCGACACCTTCAGCAAGCTGCTACCGGTGTTGCACCAGGCCCGCCGCGCCGGCAGCGACCTGATCCGGCCGCCGTACACGGGTTGGGTCGACCGGATGATCCGCTGGCTGGCGAGGTAGTCGACTACACTGCGGCGCATGAAAATCGCCAGCTGGAACGTCAACTCGCTCAACGTCCGCCTGCCGCATCTGCAGCAGTGGCTCGACCAGGCCGCACCCGACGTGGTCGGTCTGCAGGAGACCAAACTGGAGGACGCCCGGTTTCCCGACGATGCACTCGCCGCGGCCGGCTGGCGCAGCGTGTTCTCTGGCCAGAAGACCTACAACGGTGTCGCCATCCTCGCCCGCGAGGCGCCACGCGATGTGCAGATGGGGATTCCCGGTTTCGAAGACGACCAGAAGCGGGTGATCGCGGCGACCGTCGGCGCTCCCGGATCCTCGGATCCGGAACGGGCGATCCGCATCGTCAATCTGTACGTGGTCAACGGCCAGGACGTCGGCACCGACAAGTACGCCTACAAGCTGCGCTGGCTCGAGGCGGTGCACGACTGGCTGGCCGAGGAGATCCGCGCGCATCCGAGGCTGGTGGTGATGGGCGATTTCAACATCGCCCCGGACGCGCGCGACGTGCACGACCCGGAGCTGTGGAACGAGGACCACATCCTGACCTCGACCGCCGAGCGCGACGCGCTGCGCCGGCTGTGTGCGCTGGGCCTGCACGACGCCTTCCGCCTGCACAGCGACGAGGCCGGCACCTTCAGCTGGTGGGACTACCGCCAGGCCGGCTTCCGCCGCGACCGCGGCCTGCGCATCGACCTGACCCTGGTTTCCGACGCGCTCAGGCCACATTGCGCCGCCGCCGGCATCGACCGCGAGCCGCGGACCTGGGAGCGCCCCAGCGACCACGCCCCGGCATGGGTGACGCTGGACGCATAGGACAGAACCGGGAATCGCCCCCCTGAAATCGGGTTTTTCGCCCAATCGAGGGGAAAGCGCCGGGTCTGTTGGATAACCGCGGCGCCGGGGGCGAAGGCCCTTGGGTACGAATGTCCCCCGGCACCGGCCAGGGCCGGCGCCTCCGCCTTGATTTCGCACCCAAGGGCCTTCGCCCCCGGCGTTCCGACATGACTGGTGGTTCCAGAAGCGCACTCCCGGGGAGGGTCTGCTTCGCGTTCCAGCGTGGCCGCGCGATCCCGCCAAGGCCGGCAGGTCGCGGCGGGACAGCCAGACAGCGGCGAGAACCGGCGATCGAACGCAAGCGGCAGCGCCCACGCCTTCGCTGAAGGCGAGCCCCCCTCACGTGGAAGAAGAACCTGAAATCGCCCCCCTTGTTCAGGGGGGGCGATTCGCGCCGCAGGTGCGAAGGGGGTGTGGAGGTGCACGGCGGGGCCAAGGTTTGCGCAGCAAACTTTGGGGATACCCGGGCACAGCCCGGGTATCGTGCTCAGCGCATCTTGCCGCGCCGGAACAGATTGACGATGGCCAGCAATACGATCGCGCCGATCAGCGCGGTGATCAGGTAGCCGAGCCATCCTGTCAGGTTCAGGCCGACCATCGGCAGCAGCCAGCCGCCGAGGAAGCCGCCGATGATGCCGACGACGACGTTCAGAATGATGCCCTGCTGCGCATCGGTCTTCATGACGATGCTGGCCAACCAGCCAGCAATGCCACCTACGAACAACATGATGATCCAACTCATGCCAGCTCTCCCGGAGTGAAAGTACCGTCATGACCCGGGCGCGCCGGTGGCGGGCCTGCGGGTCGCGGTCACTCTGGGGCCGTGCCCGTGACGGGCATGTCAGTACGGGCGCGCTGTTCAGCTTTTCAGCTTTGGCCGTGCAGCAGCGCCAGCAGGGCGCGGCGCGGCAGTTTGCCGGTTTCGTTGCGCGGCAGCGCCGGGACGCAGCGCAGCGGGCGCGGCAGGAACACCGGGTCGACGGTGGCACGCAGCGATTGCATGACCGCCTCCGCTGCCAGGCCCGGCGCCACCGCCAATGCCGCGATCCGGCGCACGCCGGCGGCATCGGCCTCATCAAGCTGGAACACCACCGCGTCCTCGACCCCGGGTACGGCCTGCAGCTTGCGGGTCAGGTCGCCGAGCGAGGCGCGCTTGCCGGCGATCTCCAGCAGGTCGCTGTTGCGGCCGTGAAGGGCGAAGCGGCCGTCTTCGAACACCTCGATCAGGTCGGCCAGCAGCACTGGCCCGGTCAGGTGCGGCGCGTGCACCGCGGTGCCGTCGGGCCGGGGGTGCAGGTCCACGCCGGGCAGCGGTGTCCAGGCCGTGTCGACCGCGGTGCGACGGCGCGCGAACACACAGGTCTCGGTCGAGCCGAACAGTTCGCGCACTTCGCAGCCGAAGCGGGCCTCGGCGGCGCGGGCGAGTTCGGCGGGCAGTGGCGCGGTCGCCGAGACAATGCCGGCCAGCGCCGGCATCGCCACGCCGGACTCGACCAGCGCGCGCAGGTGGACCGGGGTGGTGACCAGCAGTGGCGCGCCGGCGGCGTCGGTACAGGCGCGGGCGATGTCGCCGGGGAAGAATGGCCTTGTGGTGTGCACCGCGACCGGCCCCAGCAGCGGCAGCAGCACCGACATCTCCATGCCGTACATGTGCTGCGGCGGCACGGTGGCGACAAGTGGCGTGGTTCGGGTTGGGGTGATGCCGGCGTCGAGCAGGTCCTGCAGCGCCGCCAGGTTCTGTGTGGTGCTGGCGCGGAATGCGGCCCAGGTCTTCGGGTTCGGCCGCGGTTGGCCGGTGCTGCCGGAGGTGAAGCCGATCGCCACGACCGCGTCGTCGGCGACGACAAGTGGACCGCCGTCGAGTTGCGGCAGCTGTTCAGGCAGCCGGATCGCGCGATCCAGGGCGTCGGTGGGCGTGCTGCAGCAGGGCATGACGTCGCCGAGGCCATAGCTGCCCGGGTGCCGGGCCAGCACTTCGTCGATCATCGCCGGGGCCCGCGAGGGTGGCAGCAGGGTGGTCTGGCCGCGCAGCGCGGCAGCACAGAACGCGACCAGGAAGCGGTAGCGGTCCTCGCACAAGTTGATCACCGCCGGTGCGTCGGGCAGGCCGGCGGCGACGCCGCGGACCTCGCGCCGGAAGCGCGCCAGCTCGATCGCGCCGTGTGCATCGAAGGCGACCGGTCGCGCGGCGTCGCCGGTGGCGAGCGCGTGCCCGGGTCCCCGGGACGTTGGCGTGGTCTGGCGCTTGGCTGGCTGAAGCTCGGCTGACATGGTTGCGGCATCCCCCGCGCTGTTCCTGCATGCGGCCATGGCCGCCCCCTGTCGGGTAGTTTAGGGCCTGTGGCGAGCCCATGCCGCGCATCCTCCCCGCCTTCACCTGACCGTTACCCATCCGACCGTGCCAGCCCTCGACCCGCCAGCTTCCGAATCCGGTCCCGCCGCGATGCCCGTGCGCTGGATCTGGCTGCCGCGTCAGCACGGCGTGGCCGCCGAGGCGCAGGCGCGCGGCTGGCTGGCGACACAGCTGGAGCTGTCGGCGGACGCCGTGCCGCTGTACCGCGACGATGGCCGGCGGCCGTGGCTCGGGGCGCCGCTGGCCGCCCGCGACATCAACTGGAGCCACAGCGGCGAGGGGCTGCTGGTCGCACTCGGCGAAACCGGCTTGCGGGTCGGCGCCGACCTGGAGTGGCGGCGTCCGCGGCCGCGCGCGATGGCACTGGCCAGGCGCTGGTTCACCGCTACCGAGAATGCATGGCTGGACTCCATGGCCGATGAGCAGGCGCGCGAGCAGGCCTTCCTGCGCCTGTGGTGCGCGAAGGAGGCGGTGCTCAAGGCGCACGGGCGGGGGATCGCGTTCGGCCTTGACCGGCTGTCGTTCAGCGACGGGCCGCATGGCCTGCGACTGGTCGAATGCCATCCAGAACTCGGCAGGCCCGACGCCTGGTCGCTGGCTGAGATCGCGCCGGCACCCGGCTATCTCGGCACACTGGCGTGGCGCAGGAGCGAAAGCTGACCGGCCCGGGCAACGACCCACTAGACTTTGCCGATGCCGACCGCCCTGCCCCCGACCTGCGCCCGACCCTCGAAACCGGCCTGACCGGTCTCGGCCTCGACCCGGCCCTGTCCACGCCGCTGCTCGACTACCTGGCCCTGCTGGCGCGCTGGAACCGCGCCTACAACCTGACCGCGATCCGCAATCCGCGCGAGATGCTGGTCAAGCACCTGCTCGATTCGCTGGCGATGCATGCATTCGTCAATGACATTGCCGCCGCCGGGGGCGCGCTGGCCGACCTGGGTACCGGAGCCGGCCTGCCCGGCATCCCGCTGGCAATCACCAAGCCTGGCCTGCGCGTCGCACTGGTGGAGAGCAACGGCAAGAAGGCGCGCTTCATGCGCGAGGCGATCCGCAAACTCGACCTCGCGCCACGGGTGCGGGTGCTGGAATCCCGGATCGAGGCGGTGGACGAGGCCGGCGCGTTCGATGCGATCACCGCACGCGCGCTGGCGACACTGCCGCTGATCATCGAACTCGGCGGCCCTCTGCTGAAACCCGACGGCGTGCTGCTGGCGATGAAGGGCACTCATCCTGATGACGAGATCGCCGCCCTGCCGGCCGGCTGGACCCTTCGCGCCAGCCATCGCCTCGACGTGCCCGGCCTCGATGCCGAACGCCACCTGATCGTGGTTGGGCGCGACCAGGGCCGGACGTAGCCCGGGGCAAGCGCCGCGCGCCCGGGATTCCTCTCGACCCACCTTGGGTTCGCTCCGCGTGCCCAGGCGACGAACTGCGCGTTCATCCTTCTCCGGCCGTCGCCAAATCGCCGGCAATCGTGACCCCGAGGTGGGACAGGCGCCTGGAGATGGGCATAATCACCAGTCCGGCCTGCGTCCGGACCGGGCCCGCCGCGGCAGCGTGCGGACCCGGCAGCGAGCGCCGGCCACCGAACCCAACGCCCTCCGGGGTGCCACCCGCATACGCCAGGGGAACCAGCCGCATGGCCCGCATCATCGCCATCGCCAACCAGAAGGGCGGGGTCGGCAAGACCACCACCGCCGTCAACCTGGCCGCAGGACTGGCGCGCACGCCGAAGAAAGTGCTGCTGGTCGACATCGACCCGCAGGGCAACGCGACGATGGGCAGCGGCGTCGACAAGCGCGAGCTGGAAAGCTCGGTCTGCGACGTGCTGATGGGCGAGGTCGCGGCCGCCGACGCGATCGTGCGCACCGCCGAGGACTTCGACCTGCTGCCGGGCAACATCGACCTGACCGCCGCCGAGATCCAGCTGATGGAGCGCGATGGCCGCGAGCAGCAACTCAAGATCGCGCTGGCCGGTGTCGCCGACCGCTACGACTACGTGTTGATCGACTGCCCGCCGGCACTGTCGCTGCTGACCCTCAACGCGCTGACCGCCGCCGATGCGGTGATCGTGCCGATGCAGTGCGAGTACTACGCGCTGGAAGGCATCAGTGCGCTGATGGAGACGATCGAGGCGATCCGCCAGCGGCTCAACCCGAAGCTGGAGATCGAGGGCGTGCTGCGGACCATGTTCGATGTGCGCAACAACCTCGCCAACGCGGTTTCGGCCGAATTGACCAACCACTTCGGCGACAAGGTGTTCCGCACCATCGTGCCGCGCAACGTGCGCCTGGCCGAGGCGCCCAGCCATGGCCAGAGCATCGTCGGCTACGACCGCGCCAGCCGCGGCGGCATCGCCTACCTGGGACTGGCCGGCGAGGTGATCCGCCGCCAGCGCGAGCGTGAACAGGCCGCACGTGCGGCAGCGCAACCACAGGCGGCCTCGGCTGCCGGCACACCGGAGGTGGCGGCATGACCGCAGCCAAGGACGCGACGGCCAAGGCAAGTGTGGCGAAGAAGCGTGGACTCGGGCGGGGGCTTGAAGCCCTGCTCGGTCCCAAGGGCGCGGCCGAGGCGCCGGCGCTGGAAGCGACCCCGGGCGACGCCCTGCGCACCCTGCCGGTCGATGCGCTGGCGCCGGGCAAGTACCAGCCGCGCAAGCACTGGGACGAAGACAAGCTCGACGAGCTGGCCGAGTCGATCAAGGCGCAGGGCGTGATCCAGCCGATCGTGGTGCGCGAGATCGCCGAGCGCGGCGGCAAGACCTGGGAAATCATCGCCGGCGAGCGCCGCTGGCGCGCCAGCCAGCGTGCCGGCCTGAGCGAGATCCCGGTGGTGGTGCGCGAGGTCGACGACCGTACCGTGGTCGCGATGGCGCTGATCGAGAACATCCAGCGCGAGGATCTCAACCCGCTGGAGGAAGCCACCGCGCTGCAGCGCCTGATCGACGAATTCGACCTGACCCACGCCCAGACCGCGGAAGCGGTCGGACGTTCGCGTGCGGCGGTGTCCAACCTGCTGCGCCTGCTCGAACTGCCGCCGGAAATCCGGGTGCTGGTCGAGACCCGCGCGCTGGAAATGGGCCACGCCCGTGCGCTGTTGACCCTGACCCCGCAGGCGGCGATCGCGCTCGCTCGCCAGGCTGCCGAGCATGGCTGGTCGGTGCGCGAGGTCGAGCACCGCGTGCAGCAGCTCGCCGCCGGCATGGTGCCGACGAACGGCAAGAGCAAGCCGGCCAGGGCCGCGCCACAAGCCGACATCCTCAGCCTCGAACGCGAGCTGGCGGAGTCGCTCAACACCCGCGTCAATGTGCTGCACGGCCGCGGCGGCAAGGGCCGGCTGGTGATCCACTATTCCAACCTCGACGCGCTCGACGGCGTGCTCGAGAAGCTCCGCGGCAAGGCCGACTGAAGCCGGGCCATCGAGGACGGCGCCGATTCACAGCTGACGCCCGCAACGATCGTGAATCCCTACCGCTATCAGGTGGCCCTGCGCGCCACCCATCCCAGTGACGATCTGAAGCCGCTGTTCGAGGCGATCGGGTTGCGGCCCACGCGCGCCTGGCGTGCAGGCGAGCCTCGGCGCACCCCGGCCGGACATCGGTTGGAGGGCGCCTACCCCGACAGCTACGCGAGCGCATCGCTGCTCGACCAGGCCGCGCCGCGCGGCTGGACCGAGGAACCGCTGGAAGCCTTCCTGCGCCGCCAGCTCGACCGCCTGGCGCCGCACCAGCCCGCATTCCAGGCGCTCGCCAGTCAAGGCGGGCGCTGCGAGCTCTTCATCGGATTGTTTGCCGACAACAGTTTCGGCTTCGACCTCGGCAACTGGCTGTGCGAGGCTACCGCCCGGCTGCGCCTGTCGCTGGCCTTCGATATCCATCCCGGCGCCGACTGAGTGCGCCAGGAGCCTTAATCGATGAGCGATTCCACTCCTCCCGTCCTGGTCACCGGCGCCGCCGGCTTCATTGGCGCCTATGTGTGCCGTGCCCTGCGCGCACGCGGCGAGGCCGTGATCGGGCTCGACAATTTCAACGGCTACTACGACCCGCAGCTCAAGCGCGACCGGGTAGCGGCGCTGTGCCCGGACATCGACCTGCGCACGCTCGATCTCACTGACCGTGCAGGCCTGGCCGCGCTGTTCGACGAATTGCAGCCGCAGCGCGTCATCCACCTCGCCGCCCAGGCCGGGGTGCGCTACTCGCTGCAGAACCCGCACGCCTACGTCGACAGCAACCTCGCCGGTTTCGTCAATCTGCTGGAGCTGTGCCGGCATCGCCATGTCGGGCACCTGGTCTACGCCAGCTCATCCTCGGTCTACGGCGACTCGGCCACGCCGCCGTTCTCCGAGGACCAGCGCATCGACAAACCGCGCTCGCTGTATGCGGCGACCAAGGCCGCCAACGAGCTGATGGGCTACAGCTATGCCCAGCTGTACGGCCTGCGCATGACGGGGCTGCGTTTCTTCACCGTCTACGGCCGGTGGGGACGGCCGGACATGGCGCCGATGATCTTCAGCCGCGCGGTGCTGGCCGGACAGCCGATCGAGGTGTTCAACAACGGCGAGATGCGGCGCGACTTCACCCACATCGACGACATCGTCGCTGGCGTGCTGGCCGCACTCGATCGCCCGCCGCCAGCCGCCGTCGACGGCGTACCGCCGCACCGGGTGTTCAATCTCGGCAACCACACCCCGGTCGAACTGGAGCGTTTCATCGCGGTGATCGAAGCCGCCGCCGGCCGCAAGGCGGACAAGGTCTACAAGCCGATGCAACCCGGCGACATGGTCGAAACCATGGCCGACACCCAACGCGCCCGCGAGGCACTGGGCTTCGAGCCGCGCACCGCGATCGAGGACGGCCTGCCGGAAGTCGTGGACTGGTGCCGCGATTATTTCGGCACGGTCTGAGCGCCTGTCGGGCTTGTGGATAAGTCTTGCGCGATGCCCCCAGGGCGTGCATAATGCCCGGCTCGCTGTGTCCGGCAGGTTCTCACGATCCCGTCGGGCGGCCCGGAAGCGCGATTCCGGCCGCCAGCTGGCAGCGCAGATTGGACCCTCCCGGATCGCGCATCGCCCATGGCGATGGGGCCGCCACCTCCCTGGCTAAGGGCGGTACCACGAACACTTGAGGTGCGTAATGTCCCGAGTATGCCAAGTCACCGGCAAGCGTACGACGACCGGCAACAACGTCTCGCACGCGATGAACAAGACCCGTCGCCGTTTCATGCCCAACTTGCACGAGCGCAAGTTCTGGGTCGCCAGCGAGAACCGCTGGGTGAAGCTGCGTATTTCCACCAAGGCGCTGCGCACCATCGACAAGAACGGCATCGACGCCGTGCTCGCCGACCTGCGTGCACGCGGCGAAAAGGTCTGAGGAGGACTGAACCATGGCTTCCAAGCGCGACAAGATCCGCCTGATCTCCTCGGCCAACACCGGCCACTTCTACACCACCGACAAGAACAAGAAGAACACGCCGAACAAGATGGAGATCAAGAAGTACGATCCCGTCGTTCGCAAGCACGTGATCTACAAGGAAGGCAAGATCAAGTGACGACCTGGCGCGTTTTCGCGTAGCGAAAACGCCTTTGCCAGGACGTCATCCCGGCATGCTTTCAGCCGGGATCCGGCTTTTCAGACAGCCCGCCATTTGGCGGGCTGTTGCTTTTGCGCCTTCGCACACGGCGCGAATGCCCCGCCATCCGATCCAGGCCCCGCGGTTCCGTTTGCCGGCGCAACACTCCAGAATCGGGCGATGGACGTCATGGCGGACGCGCAACGATGAGCTGGGACCTGCTGTCCACCGGCGCTTTGCTGCTCGCCTTGGATTGGGCGATCCGGCTGGCGGCGCTGGTCTGGATACCGGCCCGCACCTCCCCGGCTGCCGCACGCAGCTGGCTGCTGCTGGTGTTCTTCCTGCCGCTGCTGGGGCTGCCGCTGTACCTGCTGTTCGGCCATCCGTGGCTCTCTCGCGAGCGCATCCGCCGTCAGGCGCTGGCCTCGCAGGCGATCCGCGAGGGGCAGGCGCCGCAGGCGGCGCTGCGCTGGACGCCGCCGACCGGCGGGGCGGAGTACGAGATGGCGCCGCTGGTCGAGCGCCTGGGCGACTTCATGCCGGTGCGCGGCAACACGATCGCGCTGCTCGACGACTACGACGCCTCGCTGCGTACGCTGCTGGACGATATCGATGGCGCACGCGAGCGCGTGCACCTGCTGTACTACCTGATGTTCGACGATGCGGTTGGCGAGGCGGTGGTTGGCGCGCTGGAGCGGGCTGCCGGGCGTGGGGTGTGCTGTCGCCTGCTGCTGGACGCGGTGGGGGCCAAGCGTGGTTTCCGCCGCTATGCACGACGCCTGCGCGCGGCCGGCGTGGAGGTGCACGACATGCTGCCCGGCGGCCTGCGCTGGCGCCGCAGCGGCCGAATGGACCTGCGCAATCACCGCAAGATCGCGGTGATCGACGATGACGTCGCCCATGTCGGCTCGCAGAACCTGGCCGAGGCGGAGTTCGTGCGCGGCTTTCCCAACCGCGAGCTGGTGGCGCGCGTTCGCGGCCCCGCAGTAGCGCACCTGGAAGCGGTGTTCGCCAGCGACTGGTATCTGGAGACGGGCGAGATACTGGCGGTCTCATCGACGCGGCCGACCCACTCCGACGATGCGGCGGCGCAGCTGCTGCCCAGCGGTCCGGCCTATCCCTTCGCCAATGCCCGCGACACCGTCAATGCGTTGATCCACCTGGCCCGGCACCGGCTGGTGCTGACCACCCCCTATTTTGTGCCCGACGACGCCATCATGGCCGCGCTGCGCATCGCCGCGCTCTCCGGCGTGGAAGTGCAGCTGATCCTGTCGGCCAGCAACAACCAGCGCCTGACCGCCTGGGCACAGCATTCCTGGTACGAGGAACTGCTTGCCTGCGGGGTCAAGGTCGCCCTGTACCGGCCGCACTTCCTGCACGCCAAGCACATGAGCGTGGACGACGGCATCGTCCTGATCGGGTCGATCAACCTCGACTTCCGTTCCTTCGCCCTGAATGCCGAGATCGGCCTGCTCTGCTACGACCGCGATGCGGTGGCGCGCATGCGCGGGATCGAGGCCGAGTACCTGCGCGATTCGGAACAGCTGTCGCTGGAGCAGTGGCGCAGGCGTCCGGGCTGGAAGCGCAGCCTGGAGGGCATCGCACGGCTGGCGGATTCGTTCATGTGAGAGAAACGGCCGCGGAACCGTACCGGGGCGGTCGCCATGGGTTCACCGTCGTGCCCGCAATGCCAGCCAGCAGGCTGCGGCTGTAGTCGCGTCGCCAAGGGCGGTATGACGGCCAAGCATGGGCACGCCGAGGGCGGCGGCGACGGTTTCGAAACCGGTGGTATCGAGGCCCGCATCCGGATTGCGATGGGCATGGGCGGCGTATTCGAGCGCGATGTCGATGTGCGGGTTGGGCAGCCGGAAGCCGGTGATCGCCGGCACGATGCGGTCGAGTATCGCCACGTCGAAGCCGATCCGGTAGCCGATCAGGGTGCGCGGGCCGAGCCAGTCGAGCAGTTGCGCCACCGCCACCTGCACGTCCGAGCCGTGGGCGAGGTCCTGCGGGCGCAGCCGATGGTGGCGGATCGCCTCGATGTCGGCGGCGCGGGGGGCGCCGTCCGGCGGTCGCACCACGGCTTCGAAGCGGTCTGCGAGGTGAACCCGCCCCGCGGACACCGGTATCGCGGCGATGGTCAGGATGTGGTCGCGGGTGGTGTCCAGCCCGGTGGTCTCCAGGTCGAGCGACACCCATTCACCGGCCGGCGGCGGTGCCAGCAGGCCACCCCAGGGGCCATCGCCGTGACGGCGCCTGTCCAGCCACCTTCGCAGGCTCGCGAGCATCATTCGTACAGGCTGAAGGTGGCGCGGATGTGGTCCTTGAACGCGTTGACCACCCGGAACGCATCGCGCAGCAGTTCGCGGTCGAGTCGGCGCAGTGCGGCCGGATCGAGTCTGTTGCCGGCCTCGCGCCCGGCCGCCAGCGCCTGCAGCTGGGCGCCCAGCCGCAGGCGCATGAACACCGCCAGCGCCTGCGGCACGTCGCGGCCGAGATCGGGCGGCAGCGCGCCGGCTTCCAGCAGCGCGGCGCAACGGTCGAAACTGTTGTGGCGGCGAACGCCGTGGCGCAGCGACAGCATGCGGATGCCGTTGACCAGCGGGAACACCCCGCCCTTCTTCAGGTCGATGCCGTCGGCGTCGCCGCGGACCCGGCCGAACAGGTTGAGCGGGCTGGAGAAGTCGAGCGTGGCGCGGGCCAGCTGGCGCAGCAGGATGTCGTCGCCGCCGAGCGTGGCGATTCGCTCGGCGACCGGCTCGAACAGCGCCGGGTTGCCGGCCAGCGGGCGCGCGTCGATCGCGATCGACAGGTCGAGCACGCTCTGGCCGTCGCCCTCGCGCCGCCAGTGCTCGATGCGCTGGAGCCACTGCGCGCGACTCATCCGCCAGTGCGGGTTGGAGGCCATCACCCCGCCCGGACAGGGCGGATAGCCGATGTCGGCCAGCGCTTCGCTGAAACGGCGCATCGCATCTTCGAGCCCGTCCCATTCGAAGCCGTCGTCGAGTACCAGGGCGTTGTCCTGGTCGGTCTTGAGGATCTGCTCGCGCCGGCCCTCGCTGCCGAGCACCAGCAGGCATACATGGTTGCGCAGCGGTTCCGGCACGACCTCGTCGAAGACCCGGCCGAGGATGCGGCTGTTGAGCGCGGACACCAGTTCCATCAGGTAGCTCATGCGCGCGCCCTGGGCATGCAGCTGGCGCACCAGCGCGGTCATGCTGCGCGCCGCCTCGGCGACCTCGGCGAGGGTTTCGGCGCGCGCCAGGCGCAGGCTGATCAGGTGCGAATGGCTGGCGTAGTGGGCCAGCACTTCGGCCATGCCGAGGGTGCCGAGCATGCGCCCGCCAGTGCGGGCCTCGCCCTCGGTGACCAGCACCCGCTCGATGTGATGCTCGGTCATCGTCACCAGCGCCTGGAACAGCACGTCGTGGGCGCGCACGCCGATCACCGGCCGTTGTGCCAGCGGCGCGACCGCATCCTCCGGCGTGAGCCCATTCAGGGCCACGGCTTCGAGCAGGTCGGTGCGGGTCAACATGCCGGGGCCGGCATCGGGGTCATCGACCAGCAGGCAGTCGACCCGCGATTCGCGCAGCTGGCGTGCGGCCTCGGCCACGGTGGTCGTGACCGGCACCTGTACCGCGGGCGCCAGTTGCGCGTCGCCGACCCGGGTCAGCATCAGCTCGGTCACTTCCGAGGACTGCTGCTCGCGGCTTGCGCGTTGCCGCTTCAGGGCCAGGCCTTCGTGGAACCAGGCGGCGAAGGCGGGATTGCCGGCCAGCAGTTCGCGGAACAGCGTGGCCGGGATCAGGAAGTCGAGCACGTCCTCCGCGGCCTGGTAGCGGTGCCGCGCGCGGCCGGCGATCACCGCCCAGGCGCCGAACACGTCGCCGGGGCCGAAGTCGGCGAACAGCCGCGGCGCGTCGTCGCCATGACCACCCGGCTCGTCCCAGGCCCGGACCACGCCCTTGAGGATCACATGCACGTGTTCCGAGGCGGCCCCGGCCGGCAGCAGCACGGTGCCGGCCGGATGGAAGCCCATGTCGACCGCACGCTGCACCCGCGCCTGTTCGACATCGGTCAGCAGGTCGAACGGCGGGTGATCGAGATCGAGGCCGGGCACCGGTTCCATGCCGCGCAGCGTGCCACGGCAGGGCACGCTGCGCATGCGACTTTAGGGGAAGGTGGCCGGATGCCGGTAGCGTGGCCCCGGGTGCGCTTTGCTTAGCCGGGCTACACTCATCCGGATCGCAGAGGGGGCCAACAAGACGTGATCCCGGGCTGGGTACTGCTGCTGGTGTCGCTGGGCTATGTGGCCCTGCTGTTCGCGGTCGCCTACTGGGGCGACCGGCACAGCGAATCGATGCCGCGCTGGCGATGGCTGCGGCCGGCGATCTATTCGCTGGCGATGGCGGTGTACTGCTCGTCATGGACCTTCTATGGCGCGGTCGGCACCGCCGCGCGCACCGGCCTGGGCTTCCTGCCGATCTATCTCGGCCCGTTGCTGCTGCTGTTCTTCGGCTGGCGGATCCTGGAGCGGCTGGTGCTGATCTCGGGCGAGAACCGGATCGTCTCGATTGCCGACTTCCTGTCCTCGCGCTACGGGCGGGCGCCCGGGCTGGCGGCACTGGTGGCATTGCTGGCGCTGGTCGCGGCGGTGCCCTACGTCGCGCTGCAGTTCAAGGCGGTGGCGATGAGCGTGGGCGTACTGGCCGGGCTGCCGGCCAATTCCCCGCCGCTGTCGGACCCGGCCTTCTACACCGCACTGCTGCTGGCGGTGTTCGCGATCCTGTTCGGCACTCGCCAGATCGACGCCACCGAGCACCACCGCGGCATGGTGCTGGCGGTGGCGCTGGAGTCGATGGTCAAGCTGGTCGCGTTCGTCGCGATCGGCGTGTTCGCACTGATGCACCTGCCCGGCACCGGCCATGTCGGCGAACGCATGGTGCAGGCCGCCGACGTGGTGCTCTCGCCCGGCATGCCGACCGGCTTCATGGTCCAGACTCTGCTCGCGTTCACCGCCATCCTGTGCCTGCCGCGACAGTTCCATGTCGCGGTGGTGGAGTGCCAGAACCCGGCCGACGTGCGCACCGCGCGCTGGATGTTCGGCGGCTACCTGATCCTGATCAGCGTGCTGGTGGTGCCGATCACCCTGGCCGGCTGGGCGGTGCTGGGGGGCTCCGGGGCCTCGCCGGACAGCTACGTGCTGGCCCTGCCTTTGGCGCTGGACCACAACACCCTGGCGATGGTCGTCTACATCGGCGGCTTTTCCGCCGCCACCGGCATGGTGATCGTGGCCAGCGTCGCGCTGGCGACCATGGTCAGCAACGACCTGGTGATGCCGCTGCTGCTGCGCAGCCGCAGCCTCGACGAGACGCCTGCGATCAATCGCCACATCCTGTGGGTGCGCCGGATCACCATCGTGATGCTGGCGATGCTGGCCTATGCCTATCACCGCGGCGACCTGCAGCGTGGCGACGCCGGCAGCCTGGCCCAGCATGGCCTGCTCGCGTTCGCCGCGGTCGCGCAGTTCGCACCGGCATTGATCGGCGGCCTGTATTGGCGCGGGGCCAGCCGGACCGGCGCTTTCAGCGGTCTGCTCGCCGGTGCGGTGCTGTGGGGCTGGACCTTGCTGCTGCCGGCCCTGGCGCGTGGCGGCTGGTTCGACCAGGGCTGGATCGAACGGGGTCCGTTCGGCATCGACTGGCTGCAGCCGGAGCAGCTGTTCGGCCTGCAGGGCTGGGATCCGTTGACCCATGGCGTGTTCTGGTCGCTGCTGTTCAATGTCGGCGTGTTCGTGTTCATGTCGATGCGGCAGCGTCCGCGCCTGCAGGATCAGCTGCTGGCCGCACCGTTCCTCGACCCCTATGTGCAGCGGCCCGCGCTCGGCCCGGGCGGCTGGGCCGGCAGCGTGCGTGCCGGCGAATTGCTGGCGCTGGCCGAGCGCATCGTCGGCGAGCGTCATGCGCGGCGCGCGTTCGAGACCCATGCCGCGCAGCAGAACCGCACCTGGCAGCCCGAACAACCGGCCGATCGCGCGCTGGCCCAGTTCACCGAGCGCCTGCTGGCCTCGGCGATCGGTGCCGCCTCCGCGCGCCTGACCCTGACCAGCGCCCTGCGCGGCTCGGGCATGGAGCTGGGCGAGGTGGTGGCCCTGCTCGATGAAGCCAACCAGGAGCTGCGCTTCAACCGCCAGGTGCTGTCGACCACGCTGGAGAACATCAGCCAGGGCGTCAGCGTGGTCGATGCCGAGCTGCGCCTGGTGGCCTGGAACCGCCAGTACCAGGAACTGTTCGACTATCCGGACGGCATGCTCTACGTCGGCCGTCCGGTGGCCGACCTGATCCGCTGGAATGCCGAGCGCGGCGAGATGGGCGAGGGCGATATCGAGGAGCAGGTGCGGCGCCGTCTCGGTCACCTGCGTGCCGGCACCCCGTATGTGTTCGAGCGCGTGCGCGCCAGCGGCCAGGTGGTGGAGATGCGCGGGCGTCCGCTGCAGGGGGGCGGCTACGTCACCAGCTACAGCGACGTCACCGACTACAAACGCGCCGAACAGGCCCTGCGCGAGGTCAACGAGACCCTGGAGCAGCGGGTCGAGCAGCGCACCCGCGAAGCCGAGGCCGCGCAGCAGTCGCGTACCCGTTTCCTGGCCGCGGTCAGCCACGATGTGCTGCAGCCGCTCAACGCCGCGCGGCTGTTCACCACCGCCTTGCGCGACAGTCGCGACGGCGACGAACAGGCGCGCCTGGCCGAGCGCGTCGATGCCGCGCTGCGGGCCGCGGAAGACCTGCTGGACGGCCTGCTCGACATCTCGCGCCTGGATGCCGGAGCGCTGCGGGTCGAAATCGGCGACTTCGACGTCAACGAACTATTGCGCGAACTCGTGGCCCAGTACGCGCCGATCGCCGCCGAGCGCGGCCTGCAACTGCGCGTGCGCGCGCCCGAGCGGCCACAGCCCGTGCGCAGCGACCGCCGGCTGTTGCGGCGCGCGCTGCAGAACTTCCTCGCCAACGCGCTGCGCTATACCCGCGAGGGCGGCGTGCTGATCGCCGCACGGGTGCGCGAAAGCGCGATCGAGCTGCAGGTCTGGGATACCGGCCCGGGCGTTTCCGAACATCATCTTGCGCAGATCTTCGACGAATTTCGTCGTTTCGATACACCGGCCCGCGGCGGCGAGCGCGGGCTCGGTCTCGGTCTTTCGATCTGCCAGCGCATTGCCCGCACCCTCGACCATCCGCTGCGGGTGCGTTCAAGGATAGGCAAGGGCTGTGTGTTCTCGATCACCGTGCCTTTCGGCAGGGCTGCCGGAACGGATGCCGGGCAGGCGGTGGCCGCCACGGCCAATCTGCAGGCGCCTGCGGTGGCATCGCCCATCAGCGATATCGACGCATTGGCCGGACTGCAGGTGCTGTGCGTGGACAACGACCGCGAAATTCTCGATGGCATGCGCACCCTGCTTCAGCGCTGGGGCGCGGATGTGGTCACCGCCGTCAACACCGACGAGGCGCTGGCCGCCGCCGACTCGATGCGGCCGCCGGACGTCGCCCTGGTCGACTACCACCTGCACGACCGCCTCGACGGCCTCGGTGTGATCGATGCCCTGCGCTCCCGGCTCGGCCCCCTGTTCCCGGTCGCGTTGCTGACCGGTGACGGCAGCGACGCCCTCAAGCATGCCGCCCGCGAACGCGGCTGCCGGGTGCTGACCAAGCCGGTCAAGCCGGCCTCGATGCGTGCCTTCCTCGCCGCGCAAAAACCCGTCGCCCGGGCAAGCGAAGCTCACCCCGGGTGATCGGCGGCGACCATTCCCGGGTGCGCTTCGCTTACCCGGGCTACGCGAGTTGCGAAGGCTCGCGCTACGCCGTGCCCCGTTGCAGCACCGCCACCCCCGACGGGCCGCCATGGATGCGGATGCGGTCGCGGCCCTCGGCCTTGGCCCGGTACATCGCGTTGTCGGCGTGGGCGAACATCAGTTCGAAAGTCGGGCCCGAACGGACCGAGGTGGTGCAGCCGAAACTGGCGGTGATCGGCTCGCCATGGCCGATCGGAGAGGTGTCGATCGCGGCCAGCTGCTCGCGGCACTGGCGGGCGATGCGCTCGGCGGCGGCCAGGTCGCCACCGCAGGACATGATCGCGAACTCCTCGCCGCCGAGGCGCCCGCACAGGTCGCCGTCGCGGCACACGCTGCGGCAGGCTTCGGCGACCCGGGCCAGCACCCAGTCACCGGCGGCGTGGCCGTGGTGATCGTTGAGGCGCTTGAAGTTGTCCAGGTCGAGCAGGATCAGCGCGGTCTCGCGTCCGGACGACGCGCAACGCATCAGCAGCGCGTCGGCCTGTTCGCGGAAGTGGCGGCGGTTGCTGATCCCGGTCAGGCCATCGGTCTGCGCCAGGCGCCGCAGCTTCATCTGCATGCGCTTGGTCTTCCAGGCCCAGAAGCCGACTGCCGACGCGATCACGATCAGCAGCAGGACCAGCAGGTGGGTGTTCTGCGCCGACTTGCGCGCGACTTCCTGCTCCAGCCGCAGTACCTCGTTCTGCTTGCTCAGCAGGCCGATCGCCTGGTCGCGCTGCTGCAGCTCATGGCGGCTGAGCTGGAACGCGAACTCGCGCGCCTTGACCTCGTCGAGGCGCGCCTTGTCGGCTTTGGCGTAGCTGCGGTATTCGTCGAGAGCGGTGGCGAGGTCGCCTCGTTTGAGCGCGGTTTCGAACAGCACCCGGTGTGCGATGACCAGAGGCAGCGAATAGGCATCCTTTTCGCCCAGCTCCAGTACGGTGCGGGCATGCTGATCGGCGCGTGCCAGATCGCCGGTCGCCTGGCGGTATTCCGCAAGCAGGCTGTGGATCTCGCCGATCAGGCGCGGAAAGCCGGTTGCCTCGACTTCCGACAGATGGGTCTCAAGCAGTTCGATGGCTTTGGCTGTCTTGCCCGCCCCCGCCCATTGGCGGGCCAGGTAACCACGAAGGAGTCCCGTGGCAATCGGCTCCTTCTGGGCCATGCAGTCGCTGATTGCGATATGTGTATCGCGCTCGACTTCAGGCCTGGTGCCGAGCTTCCACTCTGCCTCGATTTTCTTAAGGCGGGCTGCACATCGGGTGCGCGCTGAAGTTTCGAGGGAAAGAAGCTGCTTGGCGTAGTGGAGCGAAAGCGAATGCTGTCCGTACTCGGTGTACAAGATCGCGGCTACCAGAGAACCCAGGTGCCGCTCATCGGCCTCTGGCACCTGGTCCTGCATTGCCAGGGCGATTTCCAGATAGCGCAAGCCCAGCGAAAACTCCCGGGTGATCGCCGCGGTGTTTGCCGCCAGCAGGGCGGCACGGAACTTCAGGGTTGGATCGTCGGTGCGTTGATGGATGTCGATCGCGTCGGCTATGGCGGACTCGTAGTTGCCGGTGAGAGTCTTCTGGTAGGTCCGGAGGAGCCGGATGCGAAGCTTCTGATTCGGTGTTGCTTCCGGCTCGAACGCGGCGAGGCCGGCAAGGGCGTCGGCGAACTCCCTGGGGTCGCTGGTGCGAATCGAGTCCGCGTGCTTCAGGGCCGCTTCGATGCCGGCCCGGGCCGGCATCGCCACCGCGCAAGCGGCCAGGATCATGGTGACCAGCACTGCACGAACTGCTCTGCACATCATGGTGTCATCCTCCAGCCATCCGCTGCTGGCGCTGCCGGCCGCACCCGCAATGCCCGGGCGCGGGTGCAACGTCTACTCAGGTTCCTTGGGTGTCGGCTCTTCGACCGGCGTCTCCACGCCTTCGTCTTCACGGTCGTCGTCGAGGGGCTGCTCCTTGCCGCCATCGGGAGTGGCGACAAAACTGAAGCAGAACATCGGTGAGCGGGCATCCAGGGCGTGTATCAAGCTCTCGGCATCACGCTGCAAGAGGGCATCGCGCGAACTCTCGTCCAGCCCGGCATCCATCACGGTGCGGATATAGTCCGCGTCCGAAAGCAGGGCCGGATGCCGGCCCATGGTTTCAAGGAACTGAACGACATTCGACATCAGGTGGCTCCTTCTGTTTCAAGCGATAACGAGGAAATCGTGAGTGAACCGGTCACGGCTGCGCGTTCGAGCGCCTCGATCCGCGCCAGCATGGCGGTGTCGGGTTGCAGCGCTGTGGCCGGTGGCAGCACCAGGGTGCTGTGCATGTGCAGTTCGGTGTCGGCCAAGTTGCTCAGCTTCACCGACTCCATCCGTGGCGCGGTGATCGGCAAGGTGGCGGCCTCGTAGACGACGGCCTCGTGGTCGGCCGGATAGTCCTCGAGCAGGCGCTCGACCAGCAGCCGGCGGTGGGCCGGGCCGGTGGCGAAGCGGCGGCAGCTGCGGTCGCCGGCGATGCCGACCTGCCAAAGCACCAGGTAGGCCGAGGGGTCGATGCGGCGCCGGTAGAACATGAACTGGCTGGCCTCGTAGTGCTGGCAGCCGAACCTGCCCGGGTCGATGCCGAGGTCGGCGTACAGGCAGTCCTCGGCGGAGACGCCGGGTTCCATGTGGGCGTGGAAGCCCTCGCGGCGGGCCTGGGCGATGGCCTCGTGGGCTACCTGGGCGAACACGCCGGGGTGACCGTAGAAGGCGCCGCAGACCTGCTTGCCGGCGCGGACCTCGGCCAGCATGGCCTCGACCATCTCGCGATAGGTCTGGTGGCGCGACTTGCCCTCGGCGTAATGGGGCTGCAGGCTGCGCACGTCGGCGTTCATATCCTGCAGCCACAGTTCCACCAGCGGGTCGGATACGGCGGCGAACACCACGTCGGCCTGTTCGACATGACTGCGCGCGCGCGGCCCGATATGGGCCCCGAGCATCATCCCCACGCCGATGCAGGCGAGTCTGCCCGGTGGCTTGGTGGCGATCTTCGGCATTGCTGATGTGTGCCCCCCCGGACCAGAAGCCGACGATACTCCCACCGAACAGGTTTGCAAGCCGGCTCAGCGGTTTGCCCGCAGGGCGCTCCAATGCCGGCACGGCAGTTCCCAGCGGCACAGGCCGGGGCGCTGGCCCGTTCCGGAGTGCGGCGGAAGCCGAAACGATCGAGCAGGCGGCCGATGGGCCGGGCGAGGCCGTCGTCCGGCTGCTCGGCGCTGATCAGGGCCAGATGACGAGCAAGAGGCGCGGTGTGATGGGCAAGACCGCGACCGTCAATCCGTCTCTTCCGGTGGCGGCACGATCGCGCCCGGGTCGACCGCGAGGCGGCCGGCGATCAGCACCGCCTGGGTGCGGTTGCTGGCCCCCAGCTTGCGCAGGATAGCGGTGACGTGGGCCTTGATCGTGGCTTCCGACACGCCGAGGTCGTAGGCGATCTGCTTGTTGAGCAGGCCGGCGCCGAGCATCTGCAGGACGCGGAACTGCTGTGGAGTCAGTTCGCGCACGCGCCGGGCGGCATCGTGTTCGGCATCGTCGGCGGCCGGTGCGGACAGTGCCGCCGGTGGCGCCCAGCGGTCGCCGGCGAGCACGGCGGTGATCGCGCTACCCAGGGTCGCGGCATCCGCGGACTTGGGGATGAAGCCGACCGCGCCGTGGTCCAGCGCGCGCCGCATCACCACCGGTTCCTCGCGTGCCGACACCACCACGATCGGCAACTGCGGATGCAGCGCGCGCAGATGAACCAGAGCCGAGAACCCCTGCGCACCGGGCATGTTGAGGTCGAGCAGCAGCAGATCGGCATCGGGCTCGCTCTCGACCAGCGTGTACAGCGACTCGACGCCATCGGCCTCGCACAGCCGGGCATCGGGTAGCACCCGCGCGACTGCGCCGCGCAGGGCTTCGCGGAACAGCGGATGGTCGTCGGCGACGATGACGGTGGCGGGGGGAGGGCTGGACATTCGGTTTCTCCCCCTCTCCCGCGTGGGAGAGGGTCGGGGTGAGGGCAAAGGGCGCTGGGCACGCCCCCCATCCCAACCTTCCCCCGTAAACGGGGGAAGGGGCAAGAGGCCGGTTCGGCCGTTACGGTACCCGTCGCTCCGCGACCAGCGACTCGACCACGCTCGGATCGGCCAGGGTGCTGGTATCGCCGAGCTGGTCGGGTGCGTTCTCGGCGATCTTGCGCAGGATGCGGCGCATGATCTTGCCCGAGCGCGTCTTCGGCAGGCCCGGTGCCCACTGCAGGTGGTCGGGGGTGGCGATCGGGCCGATCTCCTTGCGCACGTGGACGATCAGCTCCTTGTGCAGTTCCTCGGTCTGCGCCTCGCCGGCGATCAGGGTGACGTAGGCGTAGATGCCCTGGCCCTTGACGTCGTGCGGGAAGCCGACCACGGCGGCCTCGGCGACCTTCGGGTGGGATACCAGTGCGCTCTCGACCTCGGCGGTGCCGATGCGGTGGCCGCTGACGTTGATCACGTCGTCGACGCGGCCGGTGATCCAGTAGTAGCCATCGGCGTCGCGGCGGCAGCCGTCGCCGGTGAAGTACGTACCGGGATAGGCCTTGAAGTAGGTGTCGATGAAGCGCTGGTGGTCGCCGTAGACGGTGCGCATCTGCCCCGGCCAGGAATCGAGCAGGACCAGGTTGCCCTCGGCCTCGCCTTCGAGGAAGGTGCCATTGGCGTCGACCAGGGCCGGCTGCACGCCGAAGAAGGGTTGGGTCGCCGAGCCGGGCTTGAGGTCGGTCGCGCCGGCCAGCGGGGTGATCAGGATGCCGCCGGTCTCGGTCTGCCACCAGGTGTCGACGATCGGACAGCGCGAGTCGCCCACGGTTTCGTAGTACCAGCGCCAAGCCTCGGGGTTGATCGGCTCGCCGACCGTGCCGAGCAGCCGCAGCGAGGCGCGCGAGGTCTTCTTTACCGGCTCGTCGCCGTCGCGCATCAGCGCGCGGATCGCAGTCGGTGCGGTGTAGAAGATCGTGACCTGGTGCTTGTCGATGACCTGCCAGAAGCGCGATACGTCGGGGTAGTTGGGCACGCCCTCGAACACCAGCGCGGTGGCGCCGTTGGCGAGCGGGCCGTAGACGATGTAGCTGTGGCCGGTGACCCAGCCGACGTCGGCGGTGCACCAGTAGACGTCGTCCTCGCGCAGGTCGAACACCGCCTCGTGGGTGTAGCTGGCATAGGCCAGGTAGCCGCCGGTGGTGTGCAGCACGCCCTTGGGCTTTCCGGTCGAACCGGAGGTGTAGAGGATGAACAGAGGGTCCTCGGCGTTCATGCGCTCGGGCTCGCACTCGGTCGGCTGCCCGTCGACGACGGCGTCGTACCAGCGGTCGCGCGGCATCTGCATGTCGACCGCACCACCGGTGTGGCGCACCACCAGCACGGTTTCCACCGAGTTCGTGCCCGGCAGACCGAGCGCGGCGTCGACGTTGGCCTTGAGCGGCACCTTCTTGCCGCCGCGCAGGCCCTCGTCGGCGGTGATGATCAGCTTGCTGCCGCAGTCGGCGACGCGGTCGGCAATCGAGTTCGGGGCGAAGCCGCCGAACACCACCGAGTGGATCGCCCCGACACGAGCGCAGGCCAGCATCGCCACCACCGCCTCCACGATCATCGGCAGGTAGATGGTGATGCGGTCGCCCTTCTTCACCCCGAGGCTGCGCAATGCATTGGCGAGCCTGCAGACCTTCGCGTGCAGTTCCCGATAGCTGACATGCACGGCCGGATCGGACGGGTTGTCGGGCTCGAACACCAGGGCGGTCTTGTCGCCGCGGGTTTCGAGGTGGCGGTCGAGGCAGTTGACGCTGGCATTGAGTTCGCCGTCCTCGTACCAGCGGATATGGAAGTCTTCCAGCGCGTAGCTGACGTCCTTGATCTTCGTCGGTGGCTTGAACCAGTCCAGGCGTTCGGCGACGCGGCCCCAGAACGCATCCGGGTTCTCGACCGACTCCTTGTACAGGCGCGTGTAGTCGTCCCGGCCGATGCGCGCCGTGGCTGCGAAGTCCTCGGGCACGGGGTAAAGGGCGTTGGGATGGTTCATGCGGCGCTCCATGTGACGGGTGGTGCGTGGGACGGGGCCGCGGGCACAGGCGTCCGCGGCCGTATTGATGGCCGCGCGCGGCGGCCGGAGCCCAAGTGTGCCGCATCGGCCGGCGGCCCCCGGCCCGGCTTGGGTTAGACGATGGTCGCAAAAGACATGTTTCCGGCCCGTACAGGCCCCATATCGGGTCATCCGGGCCCGCTTATGCGACCAATGGGGAATGGTTCGTGTCGGGGCGCTGCGCTCAGTCTGCACGGGACCGTGCAAAGGCACGGTATTTCCTTTTGGGAGGGAGGAAGTCCATGTCCACACATAATGCGCTCAAGCGGCCCCTCGCGGTCGCATTGGCGGCCGCGCTGGTCCTGCCTGGCCTGGCCGGCGCCCAGACCGCCAAGGAGGCCGAGCTCGAAGCTCGCGTCGCCGAACTCGAAAAGATGGTGCAACAGCTGTTGCAGCACCAGCAGGAGGCGCCGGCCGTGGCGCCTGCGCCGGCAGCGGATCCGGGCAAGACGATCCAGTCCACCACGATCCTGCCCGGGGCCAATCCGGGCAGCCGGTTCTCGTACGGCGGTTTCATCAAGTTCGATGCCATGGTCACCGACACCAGCGACGGCAAGATCGCCGACGGCTCGGCAGGCCGCCTGTTCTACGTGCCGAGCACCATTCCGGTGGTCGCGAACGGTACCGAGCCGGACACCGATCCGTATACCGACTTCCACGCCGCGTTCTCGCGCTTCTGGTTCGCGGTCGACCACACCACCGACAACGACGACAAGTTCAGGGGCTATATCGAGGCCGACCTGTTCGGCGGCGGCAGCGCCAATCTCGGCAACGAGGTCTCCACCAACACCCACGGCATCACCATCCGCCACGCCTTCGTGACCTGGAACAACTGGCTGGCCGGCCAGACCTGGACCAACTTCCAGGACCTGGGCTCGCTGCCGGAAACGGTGGACTTCCTCGGCGTGTCCGACGGCACCATCTTCGTGCGCCAGGCCCAGTTGCGCTACACCAACGGCCCGTGGTCGTTCTCGATCGAGAACCCGCACACGCTGGCGACCAACTTCGGGGGCACCGGCCGCTTCAGCTCCGGCGACAACGTGCTGCCTGACATCACCGCGCGCTGGAACACCAAGGGCGACTGGGGCCACTTCAGCGTGGCCGGCCTGCTGCGCCAGTTCAAGGCCGGCGATGAAACCGCGACCGGCGCGTCGGTCAGCGTGGCCGGCAAGTTCAATCTGGGCGCCAACGACGACATCCGCTACATGGCCAACTACGGTCAGGGCCTCGGCCGCTACTTCGCCTTCGGCCAGGGCACCGACGTGGTACTCGATGCCGGCAGCGACCTCGAACCGATCAACGCCTATGGCGGCTTCATCGGCTGGCGGCATGCGTTCAATCCCCAGCTGCGCAGCAACATCATCTTCTCGGCGGCGTATTACGACAACGATCCCAGCCTGACCGGCTGGGGCGTCACCGAGCGCTCGCATTCGATCCGCGCCAACCTGATCTACTCGCCGTTCCCCAAGCTCGACATCGGCGCGGAAGTGACCTACGGCGAGCGCGCGCTCGAGGACGACCGCGAAGGCGATCTGAAGCGCTTCCACACCACGGTCAAGTACAGCTTCTGACCCGGCCGGCCGGGCCCCGCATGGGCGGGCACCCGGCTGTTCTCACAGACAGAAAACCCACGGAGGCGTTTCAACAATGAGTGTCTCATCGGAACACTGGCGCCATACGCGCAACCTGATGCTCGGGCACCTGACGGTCTGGTTCGTATTCTCGTTCCTGATCCACTGGTTCGCATCGTCGCTTTACAACGTCAACTTCCTCGGCTGGCCGCTCAACTACTACATGGCGGCCCAGGGCTCGCTGATCGTGTTCGTGATCCAGCTGTTCCTGTTCAGCAGGCAGCAGCACGCGGTCGACACGAAGTACGGCGTCCACGAAGACGAGCAATAAGGGGAGATCGTCATGGGACTGCAATGGGAAGGTAAATCCTTCATCGACAACCTGCCGAAGATCTACGGGGTCTACACCGGCGGCTTCCTGGTCTTCTTCGCGCTGATGGCGATCGGCGAGAAGATGGGCATGAGCGCCGCCGCGATCGGCATCTCGTTCGTGGCCTTCACGGTCGTGATCTACGCTTTCATCGGTATCCTCTCGCGCACGATGGCGGTCGATGCCTACTACGTGGCGGGCCGCAGCGTGCCCCCGGTGTTCAACGGCATGGCCACGGCAGCCGACTGGATGTCGGGTGCCTCGTTCGTGGCGATGGCCGGCGGCATCTTCATGTCCGGCTACCCGTACCTCGCGTTCGTGGTCGGCTGGACCGGCGGCTACATCCTGGTGGCGACGCTGATGGCGCCGTACCTGCGCAAGTTCGGCTGTTACACGGTGCCGGACTTCATCGGTACCCGTTACGGCGGCAAGCTGACCCGCTTCTGCGCCATCGTGGTGCTGATCGTCGCATCGTTCACCTATGTGACCGCGCAGATCACCGCCAGCGGCACGATCGCCGCGCGCGCGTTCCTGATCCCGTTCGAGTGGGGCGTCTATATCGGCCTGGCCGGCATCCTGGTCTGTTCGATGCTCGGTGGCATGCGCGCGGTGACCTGGACCCAGGTGGCGCAGTACATCGTGCTGATCATCGCCTACCTCGTCCCGATCGTATGGATGTCGGGTGCACAGGGCTTCGGCTGGTTCCCGCAGTTCCAGTACGGTCCGGCGGTCGAGCGCATCATCGAGCTGGAGCCGATGCTGGGTGTTGGCACAGCGGCAGCCGAGCAGGTTCCCGGCCTGGGCGTGCTGACCACCCTGCACGCGGAACCCCAGGCGGGTGCGCTGGCGGCCTGGCAGTTCGTCACGTTGGCGTTCTGCATGATGGTCGGTACCGCCTCGCTGCCGCACATCCTGATGCGCTACTTCACCACCCCATCGGTGAAGGCCGCCCGCAACTCGGTGGCATGGTCGCTGTTCTTCATCTTCCTGCTGTACTTCTCGGCACCGGCCCTGGCCACCCTCAGCAAGCTGTCGCTGATGGACCCGAATCTGGCCAGCTCGATCTTCGGCAAGAGCATTGCCGAGGTCGAAGCACTGAGCTGGGTGCGGAACTGGGGCGAGGTCGGCCTGCTGGCGATCCGCGACTCCAACGGCGACGGGATCCTGCAGGTCAACGAGTTCTTCCTCAACCCGGACATCATCGTGCTGGCCACGCCGGAATTCGCCGGCCTGCCGTACGTGATCTCCGGACTGGTCGCCGCAGGCGGCCTGGCCGCGGCGATGTCCACCGCCGACGGCCTGCTGCTGGCGATGGCCAACACCCTGTCGCATGACCTGTACTACAAGATCCTCGACCCGAAGGCCGAGACCCGCAAGCGCCTGCTGACCGCACGCGTCCTGCTGATCGTCATCGGTCTGGCCGGTGCGCTGGTGGCCAGCATGAAGCTGACCGGCATCCTCGGTGCGGTGGCCTGGGCGTTCTGCTTCGCGATGTCGGGTCTGTTCGCGCCACTGGTGCTGGGCGTGTGGTGGAAGCGCGCCAATCGCCAGGGCGCGATCGCCGGCATGGTGTTCGGCCTGGCCGCGGGCTGGGGCTACCTGCTCGCGGTGCGTGGAGGAATGGAGCCCTGGCTCGGCCTCGACCATCTGCGCTTCGGCGTGGTCGGCGTGGTCGTCAGCTTCGTCGCGATGATCGTGGTGACGCTGATGTTCCCGGCGCCGGATGAGGAAACCCAGCGCATGGTCGACGAGGTCCGCGTGCCGCGCGGCGAGACCATCATCGGTAGATCCTGATGGCGCACGGCCTGCTCCGGTCGGAGCAGGCCTTCTGGTGAAGTCGGCGGTGCTTGCAGCCGCCGGCTTCGCCGTATGAGAGCATTACGGACGAGGCCGCGGGCAAGAGAGTTTCCGGAGTCGAGATGATTACAGAAGTACCGCTGTACGCAGTCGTGATCGACTACCTGCTGGGCATGGTGATGTGGACGCTGATCGGCCGCTTCGGCATGCGCATCTTCCTGCCGGAAGACAGCAAGTTCTTCTTCAGCCGCTTCTTCATCCGCGTCACCGATCCGCTGATCAGGCTGTTCAAGCCGATCACCCCGGGCTTCCTGGTCCCGGCGATGGTGCCGCTGTACGTGGCCTGGTTCTTCTTCATGGCCCGCTTCTACCTGATGCCCTGGCTGCTCGGCTATTCGGTGATGGGCATGCTGTCGTTCCCGCTGGAGGGGCAGATCACCAAGGCGCTGCGCTACTTCTGGCACCTGCTGCTGGGCAGCTGAGCGAATGCAGCCCGGGCAGGGCCGAAGGCCGGACCCGGGACAAAGGCGGCATGAACCCGTTCGGCACCCCGTAGCCCGGGTAAGCGAAGCGCACCCGGGGACTAACCGCCCCGGATCCGGCCTTCGGCCTTGTCCGGGCGTCAGTCGAGGCTGCGCGCGATCGCATCGGCGTCGAGCATCCCGCGCAGTTCGGCGCGCACGTCCTTCCAATGGAAACGCACCGAGTTGCGCACGACCTCTTCGTCGAACCGCTTGAGGTTCTCGACCACCGGCGCCCACTTCACCAGCGCGGTGGGGCTTTCATGGAAACAGCCTTCACCGTCCTCGACCTGGTGCCACGGGGTCAGTGCGATCCGCGCACGCACACGCTCGGCGTGGGCGGGGAACTCTGCGTCGGCCTCGGCCGGGACGCCGGTCGCGACGAGGATGTCCTCGACCGTCCGCCGCATCAACGCGCCGGTCTGCTCTTCCGGAATGCCGCGGTGTACCAGCAGGCCGCCGGCATACACCGTCAGGTCGGACACGCAGGCCAGCCACATGTGCCACTTGGCGATGTTGATCGAGGCCACGAACACATCGTCGTCGAACAACTCCGGATAGCGCATCCCGGCGCGGGTGCGCAGGTAGCCGTACAGGCTGGTCTGGGCGATGAAGCTGGCGCGGCTGTTGATGAACGCGTGCAGTTCATCGGCATCGCGCACCGGTTCGCGGCGCACCTTGCCGCCGATGCCGAGGTAGTCGCGGCATTGCGAGACGAAACCGGCAATGCCGGCCTGCATGCGGTCGGCCAGGGAATCGTTCTGCTTCATGGCGCTCTGTGCTGGACGGACTCCCGCACTTTGAGGCAAGCCGCGCGGGCAGGCAATGCAGGCATTGGTCGAATGCGCCGTTACAGCGGCGGGGCGGCCAGTTCTCGGGCATCGAGATGGCCGTCGCCGTTGCGGTCCTGCCTGTGGAAGCGTTCGGTCAGGCGCTGGCGGTGTTCCTCGCGGGTGACCGGCGTGCCTTTGCCGCCGGGCAGCTCGTCGGCGCTCAGCACGCCGTCGCCGTCGCGGTCCATCTGCTCGAAGGCGTAGCCCATCCAGTCCAGGTATTCCTCCAGCGACACCCGGCCGTCGCCATCCGTGTCCATGCGTGCGAGGTATTCATCGGTGGCCTGGACCTGGGCATGAGCCAGGGGCGTGACGAGCAGCAGGGCGGTGAGGGCGATGTGACGGCGCATGGCGGCAGGCTACCGGATTCGTGCGTGGGTTTTCAGGTGTCTCTGGAAATGTTTCTTTGCTTTCCATGGAGCTGCGGGGCTTGCGGGGAAGCCGGCGGCCAGTGCGTTGCGGGACACGCGTGAACCCATCCATGGGGCTCTTCCGCGACATCCATGTCGCGGACGGTCCCGCAACGCACTGGCCGCCGGCTTCTGGACACATTGTCGGTGCTTGATGAAAAACCATCCGGAGCGGCAAGCCTTCGTGTTCGCGAAGGCGATGATCGGCGGGAAGGTGCCAATCTCCGGAAACAGGGGCGGCGGCCTCCTTGATTTCGCCGTCAAGGCCGACAGGCCACGTCGAATCGCGGCCACACTGGAACGCGAAGCGGGCCCTCCCCGGGAGTGCGCTTCTGGAGCCACCAGTCATGTCGGAACGCCGGGGGCGAAGGCCCTTGGGTGCGAAATCAAGGAGGAGGTGCCGGCCCTGGCCGGTGCCGGGGGACATTCGCATCCAAGGGCCTTCGCCCCCGGCGCAACGGTCATCCAACAGACCCGGCGCTTTCCCCCGATTGGGCGAAGAACCAATAAAAAGCCCGCGCATTGCGCGGGCTTCGGTGATGCACTCGGGGCGGACCGGATCAACCGCGTGCCGGCGCCAGCGTGTAGCCCTTGAGTCGCATGGAGAAGGCTTCCAGCGCGGCGATGCCGCTGGCCTCGGCCTCGGCGCACCAGGCTTGCAGCCGCTGCAACGTGGCCTGGGCGTCGTGCGAACGGTCGTCGAGCACGTGGGCCAGGCGCTGGCGGTACTCGGCCAGGGTCGCCATCTTCGGCCGCTCGGCCAGCCAGGCCTGCAGGCGCTCGCGCTTGCCATCGTCGAGCCAGCGGCCGCCGTCGGCGAGGCCACGGCGCAACGCCAGCGGCAACTTGCCGCCGCGGCTTTCGCGCAGCGCCGGCAGGGTGACGTTGCGGTAGTAGTCGGTCATCGCCTGGAAGCGGATCGCCAGCAGCGCCCTGAGTGTCTCGCCGTCGGGCATGGCGATGTTGGGGCGCACGTCGAGCGACGGCGCCACGCGCAGCACCTTGGCCAAGCCGAGTTTCTCGAACACGCGGATGCTGGCCCAGCCGATGTCGAACTCCCACTTGCGCAGCGCGAACTTGGCCGACGACGGGAACGCGTGGTGGTTGTTGTGCAGCTCCTCGCCGCCGATCCACACGCCCCACGGGGTCAGGTTGGTCGAGGTGTCGGCGCTCTCGAAGTTGCGGTAGCCCCACCAGTGGCCGAGGCCGTTGACCACGCCGGCGGCCCAGAACGGGATCCAGGCCATCTGGATCGCCCATACCGCGACGCCCGCGAAGCCGAACAGGGCGAAGCTGATGAACAGCAGCAGGGTCGGGCCGAGCGTCGCGTGCGGGGTATAGAGGTGGCGCTCGATCCAGTCGTCCGGGCAGCCCTTGCCGTACTTCTCGATCGACTCGCGGTCGCCGCGTGCCTCGCGGTACAGCTCGACGCCACGCCAGAACACGTTGCCGATGCCCTTGACCTGCGGGCTGTGCGGGTCGTCCGCGGTCTCGACCTTGGCGTGGTGCTTGCGGTGGATCGCCGCCCATTCGCGGGTGATCATCGAGGTGGTCAACCAGGTCCAGAAGCGGAAGAAGTGCGCCACCACGGGATGGAAGTCGACCGCGCGGTGCGCCATCGAACGGTGCAGATACAACGTGACCGAGAGGATGGTCAGCTGGGTCGCGACCAGCAAATAGATCACGAGGGTGCCGAGGCTGGCCTGGATCAGGCCGCCGGCGAGGAAGTCGAGCAGTGAAGCGAGCATCTGGAACTCCGTGGACCGGGGTCCGGGTAAATGGCGCCGTCCGCAGCCGTGTCAACCACGACTGCCGGCGGGGAAGGCGGGACCGATACGTTTGATGCGGCCAGCCCTGTACTCATCATGCCACCCGGGCGTGACCGTTCGCTCCGGTATGGCGGCACGACGATGGTCGTGGGAGGGGTGGCGTTCACATGCCGTGCGTGACCGGGTGCCTGAATGGGCGCTCCGGATACTCAGGCACGGTGGCGGATGCGTTCGCGCAACTTCGCCAGCTCGATTTCGGCATAGCGTGCCAGGGCATGGCGATCGGCCTTGCCGAAGCCGCCGCTACGTCCGCAGTGTTCGAGCAGCAGGCTCAGATCCTGGGCGGTGCCGAGCAGGGCCGCGGTGCTTTTGTCCACGTCGCTCTTGTCGGCGCGGCCTTCGTCGATGATGCCCTTGCCCGATACCGGTGTCCCTGCATCCGCGCCGCTCGCGATGGGGATGCCGCACCTGGCCAGTATCGTGTGCTGCTGCGACTGCCGCCGCATCCGTCGGCGCCAGCGGTGCCAGTCGCGATCGCGCCCGCTGGCTGCGACCCGCGCGCGCGTCTTGGCCGTTGTGGTTGCGCTGGCCTGCAGGGCGGTATGGACGATCTCCATGGACACTGCCGCCCAGGGCAGGGTATCGAGGGCGCCGGCCAGGGCGGCCAGCACGGCGCGGCGGTCGGTCAGGCCAGGGTCGTCGGCCAGCGCTGCATCGGCCAGCGCACGACGGCGCCGGCTCGCCATGCGTCGAACACCGCGCAGGTGCGATACGGTTATCGGATCGTCGCAGCCGGCCTGCAGGCGGGTGAGGGTTTCCACCAATGCTTGGCCGTCGCGCAGCTTGCCCAGGCTGCGTACCACCCGGCGCAGCTCGCGATCGACCATGTCCGCGCCCGGGCCGAGTGCCGGCCGGCCCAGCGCCAGCGTGGCCCGGACCCGGCGCAGTGCCTTGCGGCCCTGGTGCACGCCCCGGTGCAGGCGCCGCTTGCCGGCATCGTCGACCGTCAGCCAGTCGATCGCGGCATCGAGCTCGGTGTGGGCATGACGACGCAGCGCGGGGCCGGGCAATGGCCGCCCGCTGACATGTTCCGGGTCATTGCCTTCCGGGTTCGACATGGTCGATACCGCGCGGCAGATAGGAGAATCGAGCATACCTTCGGCGCTGTCCGCGTGCAGCGCGGCAGCATCGCCCGGTCACGTATCGGCATACACTTCCCCGCTCGTCCTTGAGCTCTGCGAGCCTGCCGCTCCGGCGACGGCCACGCACGGATTGCGAACAGTCACGCATGCCTGAGTTGCCCGAAGTCGAAACCACCCGTGCCGGCCTGGCGCCGCATCTGCAGGGCCGCCGCGTCACCGCCGTGCGGCTGCGCCGCCCCGACCTGCGCTGGCCGATCCCGGCCGAGATCGAACGCACCCTGCCCGGCCAGCGCATCGATGCGGTGCGCCGGCGTGCCAAGTACCTGCTGCTGGACACCGCCGCTGGCAGCGCGCTGCTGCACCTGGGCATGTCCGGCAGCCTGCGGGTGGTGCCGGCCGACACCCCGGTACGCACGCACGACCACGTCGACCTCGCCCTCGATTCGGGGCGGGTGCTGCGCTTCAACGATCCACGCCGGTTCGGCTGCCTGCTCTGGCAGCCGGCGGGCGAAGTGCATGAACTGCTGCGCGGACTCGGCCCGGAGCCCTTGTCGAATGCGTTCGATGGGACGGCTTTCGATGGGGATTACCTGTTCAATCTCAGCCGCGGCCGCCGCGCGCCGGTCAAGACTTTCCTGATGGATCAGGCGGTGGTGGTCGGGGTCGGCAACATCTACGCTGCCGAGGCCCTGTTCATGGCCGGCATCTCGCCGCTGCGCGCGGCCGGTCGGGTCGCGCGCGCGCGCTATGCGGCGCTGGCCGCTGCGGTGAAGGCGATCCTCGGCCATGCGATCGCGCGTGGCGGCACCACCCTGCGCGATTTCATCAGCCCGGACGGTGCGCCCGGCTACTTCGAGCAGGAACTGCTGGCCTACGGCCGTGGCGGCGAACCCTGCCCGCGCTGCGGTCGTGCGTTCAGGCAGGCCAGCATCGGCCAGCGCGCGACGGTCTGGTGCGGCCATTGCCAGCGCTGAACGCGCTATATTCGCGCCCATGGAGATCGGCGACACCCCTGCGCGGGCCGCAGACATCACTCAACTGCTGGGCGCCGCCCGCGACGGCGACCGCGGCGCGCTCGACTCGGTGCTGGCCACCCTGTACCGGGAGTTGCACTCGATGGCCCGCCGCCAGCTGGCCGGACAGCACGGGCATACCCTTGACGCCACCGCGCTGGTCCACGAGGCCTACCTCAAGCTGATCGGCCGCCGCGACGCCAAGTTCGACGATCGTGCCCATTTCTTTGCCTACGCCGCTTCGGCCATGCGCAGCGTGGTGGTCGACTACGCCCGACAGCGGTTGGCGCAGAAGCGCGGCGGCGACATGCACCGGGTCACCGACCTGCCCGAAGATCTCGATGGCGGGCTGCGCCTGGACGAGGAAACCCTGGGCCTGGACACCGCACTGACCCGGCTGGCCAATGTCGACAAGCGGCTGGCGCAGGTGGTCGAACTGCGTTATTTCGGCGGGCTGTCGGAGCTGGAGATCGCCGGCCTGCTCGAACGCTCCGAGCGCAGCATCCGCCGCGACTGGCAGAAGGCGCGGCTGTTCCTGCTGGCCTCGCTGCAAGAGAACTAGGAGAGAGTGAAGAGGAGTGAGAAGAGAGTGAAGGCACGGCGGTTTTCGCTTCTCCCTCGTTTCTCACTCCTCTCCACTCTCCACTCGGTTCCATGGACGCCGAACGCTGGCAACGCCTGTCACCGCTGCTCGACGCGCTGCTCGAACTCGAGCCGGAGGCGCGCACCCGGCGGCTGGAGGAACTGCGCGGGGAAGACGCGGCGCTGGCCGGGGAGCTGGAGGCGCTGGTCGCGCTCGAAGCCGAACATGGGGACTTCCTGTCCGAACCGCTGGTGATGCCGCCGGCCGGGGTCGGCAGCGGTAGCGAGGTCGGGCCGTACCGGCTCGACCGCCTGCTCGGCGAGGGCGGCATGGGCCAGGTCTGGCTCGCCTCGCGCGCCGACGGCCTGTACCAGCGCCGGGTCGCGCTCAAGCTGCTGCGCCCGGGCCTGACCAGCCACGACCTGCGCCTGCGCTTCACCCGCGAGCGCGAGATCCTCGCCCGTCTCGCCCATCCGCACATCGCCCGCCTGCTCGATGCCGGCATCAGCGCCGAGGGGCTGCCCTACCTGGCGTTGGAGTATGTCGACGGTACCCCGATCACCGACTATTGCCGCGACAACAGGATCCCGCTGGCACAGCGCCTGGGCATGTTCCTGCAGGTCTGCGAGGCGGCCAGTCATGCCCACGCCAACCTGATCGTCCACCGCGACCTCAAGCCGTCCAACATCCTGGTCACCCCGGCCGGCGAGGTCCGTCTGCTCGACTTCGGCATCGCCAAGCTGCTCGACAGCGGGTTGTCCGAAGGCGCGGCCACTGCGCGGGAACAGACCGGCACCGGCATGCGCGCCTTCACCCTGCACTATGCCGCGCCCGAGCAGATCCGCGGCGAGCCGGTCACCACCATGACCGACGTCTATTCGCTCGGCGTGGTGCTGTACGAACTGCTGACCGACCGCCGCCCGTACCGGCTCAAGCGCCACAGCGACGCCGAGTGGGAGGAAGCCATCCTCACCGCCGACCCGCTCCGGCCCTCGGTCGGGGTGCTGCGCGACACCGCCACCGCGCGCGACCGCCAGGCACAGCGGCGGCACAGCCGGGTGCTGGCTGGCGACCTCGACAACATCGCGCTCAAGGCCCTGGCCAAGCGGCCCGAGCAGCGTTATCCCTCGGTCGAGGCACTGGCGCAGGACATCCGCCGCTACCGGGCCGGACGACCGGTGCTGGCGCGGCCGCAGAAGCTCGGCTACCGGCTGCACAAGTTCGTCGCCCGGCACCGCTGGGCGCTGGCCTCGGCGCTGCTGGCGACCGCGGCGCTGACCGCCGCGCTGGCGCTGATCGCCTGGCAGGCGCAGCAGGCGGTGGCGGAAGCCGCGCGCGCGCAGGCGATGCAGGACTTCATGGTCGGTCTGTTCGAGAACGCCAGCGGCCGCAGCCGCGGCGAGCCGATGGACCTGGACCAGTTGCTCGACGACGCGGTCGCGCGCGGCAACCAGCAACTCGCGCGCGAACCGCGCGCGCGCGCCGAACTGCTCGGGGTGATCGCGCGCCTGCACATTGGTCTGGGCAACTACCCGCAAGCGCAGATCCTGCTCGACCAGCAGGCGGAGATCATCGGCCAGACCGCGGACATCCCGAACAGCCTGCAGCTGGAAGCGTTGACCCAGCGCGGTCGGGTGTTGCGGCTGCTCGGTGAGCCGGAAGCCTGCATCGAGGCGATGCAGCCGGCACAGTCGCTGGTCCGCCGCGAACAGGCGCGGCTGCCGCCGCAGGTCGCCGCTTTCCATGTCCAGCTCGGGCATTGCCGGCATGCGGTCGGCGAGCGCCAGGGTGCGCGGCAGTCGTTCGAGCGCGCGCTGGTCGTGCGCCGGGCGATCGGCGGCGACGAGGCCGGTACGGTCGAGGTGCTGATGGACCTGGCCGTGCTGCAGGCCGACGACAATCCGGCGGCCGCGCTGGTGGCCTACGAGCTGGCCCGCACGCAGCTTCACGACCGGGTCGGGCCCGCCCACGTGCTGAATATCCGGCTTGGTCGCGAACTGGCCGCACTGCAGACGGCGGCGGGGCGGTTCCAGCCGGCCCGGGAAACCCTGCGGCAGGCCCTGCAGGTCGCGTTGGACATACACGGCCCCGGCCACGAGGAGACCCTCGGGGTGCGCGGCCAACTGGCCGGGCTGCTGTTCGACACCAGCCGATTCGACGAGGCGGAGATCGAGCTGCGCGAGGTCCACCGCCTGCGCCGGGCACGACTTGGCCCCGGTCATCCCGAGCTGGTGTCCGACCACATCCGCCTTGGCCGGCTCGCGTGGGAACGCGATGACCTTTCCACCGCGCTGGCCGAACTTCGCGAGGCGTTGCAGATCGCGCGCAGCGCCGGTGAGCCCGAAGCCGAGATCCGTTCGCTGGTGGCGCTGGCCGATGTGCTGCGAGCAGCCGGACGCGCCGGCGCGGCACGGCCGGTGCTGGTCGAGGCGCAGCAACTGCGCAACGCGCTGGCCGATGTCGACTCCGATGCCGGCAACGATGTCGATTGGCTGCTCGGCGATGTCGAGATCACGCTGGGCGATACCCTGGTCGGCCAGGCCCGGCTGCAGCAGGCCATGGTGCTGGCCCAGCGCCGTTACGGCGAGACGCAGCCCGACGCCCTGCGTGTCGAGGTCGTGTCGCTGCGGCTGCGCGCACTCGATGGCGACCTGCAGGCGATGGAGCGGCTCGAAGCGATCGCTCGCGGGCAGGACCAGGCCCGTTTCGATCACCGCCGGCGTGCGATCGGCTGGCAGGCTTCCGTGGCGGTGGCCGAGGCACGCTGCCGCAACGGCGAAGCAGAGGCCGGTGCTGCCGCCCTCGACCAGCTGTCGAGCCGGTTGCAGAGCGAACAGCCCGACGGCAGTGCGCTCAGGCGCGAGATCGAGGCCACACGCGGACGCTGCGGGGGGAGATGAGCTCGGGGCTGGAGGCTCGGAACGGGAGCTCGGAGCTGAAGTTCGCAACTGGCCGGGACCCGGAGCGATTCCGTTCGATGCTACGGGTCCAGCGGCTCGTCCAGCTTTTCCACGTCGCCGATGTCCACCCGGCCTTCCAGCGGGGCTTTCCAGAGAATGTCCTGCATCGCCCAGTAGTACTCAGGTTCCCAGTACTTCTTCGCGTAGTACTGGTCGCCGCGCAGGGTCATGCCCATGTCCGACATCGGGCCGGTGTTCGGGACGATGGTCAGGAAGCCGGTAAAACCGGTGCGGCTGCCCGTCATCCGGCGCCGCTCGCGCCGGAGCACCCGTTCCAGGCGCGGTTTTGCGACATCGTCGCCGTACTCGGCCAGCACGGCCTGTCCACGCTCGACCGCGGCTGCGCGCTCATGCTCCGACAGCGCATCCCAATAGATTTCGCGGCGCACCAGGAAATCGTGGTAATGGCGCTCGGCCGCGATGTCCATCCAGACATAGCCCAGCGCGCGGTCCTGCGGCACGCCGATGCCGTTCCAGTACATCTCGGCAATCATCGCCTGCGAGGGCTTGTCGGCATAGCGCGCGGCGCGCTTGAGCCGGGTCATCGCCAGTTCGTAGTTTGCCTGCCCGTAGGCATGCAGTCCTTCGCCGCGCCAGCGCAGGTCCGGGTGCGCGGCAAGGAAGCCTTCGGTCATCACTGCCGGATCGAAACCGGCTTCGAGATTCTCGGCCTGTCCCGCAGCCAGGGCGGGGGACGTGCATAGCAGGCAGGCCAGCAGCAACAGCGTGCGCACAGGTGTTCCTCCTTGTCTCACGGTGCGGACTCTACGATGCCGCCGGTGCCAGCGTCGCAGGTGGAAGGTCATGGGGTCTTCGGGGCATCAGTCCAGCGACAACGGCGGTTGCAGCGGATCGATCGTGCCCTCGCCCCGCATCACTCTCTTGTATTCGGCACGCGACACCGACACGTAGCGGTCGTTGCCGCCGATCTCGACCTGGGGTCCCTCGCGCACGGCGCGGCCCTGTGCATCGACGCGCACCACCATCGTCGCCTTGCTGCCGCTGTGGCAGATGGTCTTGATCTCGGTCAGCTCGTCGGCCCAGGCCAGCAGGTACTGGCTGCCCTCGAACAGCTCGCCGCGGAAGTCGGTGCGCAGGCCGTAGCACAGCACCGGGATGCGCAGCGCATCGACCACTTCGCTGAGCTGCCAGACCTGCGCCTTGGACAGGAACTGTGCCTCGTCGACCAGCACGCAGTGCAGCTTGCCGTGGGTGGTGATGTCGCGCTCGACCCGCCGCTGCAGGTCGTCGTCGCGCTCGAACGCGATCGCCTCCGACTGCAGGCCGATCCTCGATGCGACCCGGCCGGCCCCGGCGCGGTCGTCCAGCCGCGGGGTCAGGATCGCCACTTGCATCCCGCGCTCGCGGTAGTTGTGCGCCGACTGCAGCAGGGTGGTGGTCTTGCCGGCGTTCATCGCCGAGTAGTAGAAGTAGAGCTTGGCCATCCGCGCATTTTAGGGCGGCGCGTGCCGGGCCGTCTCGACCGAAGCCGTTGTTGCCTGCTCGTGGGGCGATGCCCGGCTGCGCCTGGACACATTGCGTGAACCGATTTCGCGTCACCCAGGATGACACCCAAGTCCTCTCAGAGCGGCCTTTGCATCTCCCGCTTCGCCACCCCCTCCGCCCAGCGCGCCGCCATCGTCGGCGAGGTCACGCAGACCGCGTCGTCGGTGACCGTGGTGACCGCGCGTTCGAGCAGCTGGATGTCGGCCTCGTGCTGGCGGGCGACGTGCGGGTCCTCGAAGAACACCACCCGCTGGCAGCGCCGCTCCAGCACCAGGTCGGCGATCTGCGCGTCGCCACCGAGCGGGCCGCTCTTGTAGCGGTCCACCCATGGCGTGTCGGCCGGCCAGCCGCGGCTCCAGGCCAGTTCGTTGAGGCGCTGGCCGGTGGTGCCGGTGCCGACCCGGCGGGCGAACCCGGAGAGCAGGTCGAAATGGGCGGTGGCGAAGTCGAGCATCGAGGCCTTCATCGCGTCGTGCGCGATCAGCGCCAGGGTCTGGCCGCGATGGTCGAAGAAGCGGTCGGCGCCGGGATCGGGGGCGAAGCCGGCGTGGATGCGCTCGAGTTCGATGAAGTCGCGCGCCGACGCCACCGTCGACACGAACGGCTTGCCGTGGATCACACACTGGCGCTTGAGTGCGACCGCCTCGGGGAAGGTCGAGGACGGGTCGACCGGGTCGATCAGGTAGATCGCGCCGTCGAGGGTGCGGCTTCCATCGGGGTTGCCGTCGTCGAGGCCGACCACTTCGGCGACCAGCTTCATCAGCCCGCCCTCGCGGCCGTACGGATAACGGCGCAGGCCGGGGTAGCCGCCAAGCATGCCGGCCGCGGCGATCGCGTCATGGGTGCGGCCGACCGCGTGCAGGTCGAGTTTCAGCTCGCGGATGCCGGACTCGCAGGCGCGCAGCCAGCGGAACAATGCGGCGTCTTCGGTAGCGTGGTGCAAACGGTTGGCGGCCAGGCCCAGTCGCATCGGCGGCTCCGGAACAAGTGGAGGAGCTCCAGTCTACGGGCGAATGACGACGATCAAGCGCTCGCTGCCTGACGAAGCACATCATCCCGGGCGCAGTGAGGGCTCTGTTCTGGCTCTTCTCCCAAGTGAGGGGGGCTCGCTTTCAGCGAAGGCGTGGGTGCCGCCGCTTGCGTTCGATCGCCGGTTCTCGCCGCTACTTTTCGCCGCTACCTGGCTGTCCCGACGCGACCTGCCGGCCTTGACGGCGAATGTCCCCCGGCCGCCGCCCGTGGCGGCGGCCTCCTCCTTGATTTCGCCGTCAAGGCCGGCAGGCCACGTCGGGATCGCGTGGCCACGCTGGAACGCGAAGCAGGCCCTCCCTGGGAGTGCGCTTCTGGAACCACCGGTCATGTCGGAACGCCGGGGGTGAAGGCCCTTGGGTGCGAAATCAAGGAGGAGGCACCGGCCCTGGCCGGTGCCGGGGGACATTCGCATCCAAGGGCCTTCGCTCCCGGCGCCCGGTCCTCCAACAGACCCGGCGCTTTCCCCGCGATTGGGCGAAGAACCAAATAATCTCCTGGCCAGGCAAGGCCGCTACACTGTCGCCCGCTCCAGGGAACACTCATGCACGGCCTCAACCCCCCCCAACGCGCCGCCGTCCTGCATACCGACGGCCCCCTGCTCGTGCTCGCCGGCGCCGGCAGCGGCAAGACCCGCGTGATCGTCGAGAAGATCGCCCACCTGATCGCTTCCGGCCGCATGCCGGCGCGGCGGATCGCGGCGATCACCTTCACCAACAAGTCGGCGAAGGAGATGAAGGAGCGCGTGGCCAAGCGCATCCGGGGCGATGCGGCCGAAGGGCTGACCGTCTGCACCTTCCATGCGCTGGGGCTGAAGATGCTGCAGATCGACCAGGCCAAGGTCGGGCTGCGGCGCGGTTTTTCGGTGTTCGATTCCGACGACACCGCCGCCCAGATCAAGGACCTGTTGCCGGCCGGCAGCAAGCCCGACGCACTCGACAACGCCCGCAACCTGATCTCGCGCGCCAAGAATGCCGGGCTGTCGCCGGAGCAGGCACTGGCGGTGGCGCGTTCGCAGCGCGAGATCGAGGCCGCGCAGCTGTACGCGCGTTACCAGGCGCGGCTGACCACCTTCAACGCGGTCGACTTCGACGACCTGATCCGCTTGCCGGTGGAGCTGCTGGAGAACGATGAGGATGCGCGCCTGGGCTGGCGCGAGCGCATCGGCTACCTGCTGGTCGACGAGTGCCAGGACACCAACGATGCCCAGTACCGGCTGTTGAAGGCGATCGCCGGCCCGAAGGGTCTGTTCACCTGCGTGGGCGACGACGACCAGTCGATCTATGCCTGGCGCGGCGCCAACCCGGACAACCTGTTGACCCTGGGTACCGACTACCCGGAGCTTAAAGTGGTCAAGCTGGAGCAGAACTACCGCTGCTCCAACCGTGTGCTGCGCGCCGCCAACGCATTGATCGCGCACAACCCGCACGAGCACCTCAAGACCCTGTGGAGCGACAACGCCGACGGCGAGCGCATCCGCATCTGGGAATGCAAGGACGGCGCCCACGAGGCCGAGAAGGTCGCCGCCGAGATCCACTTCATCGCCACCGCCAAACAGGCGCCGTGGAGCGACTTCTGCATCCTGTTCCGCAGCAACCACCAGAGCCGCGCGCTGGAGAAGTCGTTGCAGTTGCTGAAGGTGCCCTACCACCTGACCGGCGGCACCGCCTTCCTCGAACGCGGTGAGGTCAAGGACGCGCTGGCCTGGCTGCGGCTCATCGCCAACCCCGACGACGACGCGGCGTTCCTGCGCGCGGTACAGGCGCCGAAGCGCGAGGTCGGTGCGACCACATTGTCGAAACTGGCCGAGATGGCGCAGAAGGCGCACATGCCGATGTCGCGTGCGGCCGAGTCGGTCGGCGTGCTCAAGCAGCTCGCGCCGCGGGCCGGCAATGCGCTCGATGGCTTCATCGGCATCATCCGCTCGCTGCGCGGCGATGCGCAGCGCCTGCCGCCGGCCGAGCTGGTGCGGGTGCTGGCCGAGAAGAGCGGCCTGCTCACCGCGATCCGCGCCCAGTGCAAGGACGAGGCGACGTTCCAGCGCCGCAAGGCCAACCTCGAAGAACTGGCCGACTGGTTCGAAGGCGGCAAGAGCAGCGGTCCCGGCGAACTCGCCGCACAGCTCGCGCTGCTCTCGCACGCCGACAAGGGCGAGGCCGGCAACCAGGTCCGGTTGATGAGCCTGCACGCGGCCAAGGGACTGGAGTTCCGCTATGTGTTCATCGTCGGCATGGACGACGGCACCCTGCCGCACGAGGTCGCGGTCGAGGAAGGCAGCCTGGAGGAGGAGCGCCGCCTGCTCTACGTCGGCATCACCCGTGCCAAGGAACAGCTGTGGCTGTCGCATTGCCGCGAGACCCAGCGCTGGGGCGACCGCCTCCGCCTGCAGCCAAGCCGCTTCTTCGACGAACTGCCCGCCGCCGAGATCCAGCGCGACGGTGCCGACCCGGAAGCCGACGCCGCGCGCAAGCAGGAACGTGCTCAGGCCGGGCTGGCCGCGATCCGGGCGTTGCTGGAAGAAGGTTGAGGCAATTCCCGGGCTGTGCCCGGGAATCCCCGAAGTCTGCAGCGCAAACCTTGGACCCCGCCGTGCACTGCCATACCCCCATTCGCGCCTGCGGCGCGAATCGCCCCCTGACTCAGGGGGCTGGGCCTTCCGTGGTTCTGCACCGTCTGCGGTTAGAATGCCGCGCCCGCATCGCGGGAGGCGGATGCTGCAACGGCTTTCGTCACCAACATCAACATCAGGGGACAACATGTTCAAACATGGATGCATGGCGCTGGTCGCCATCGCATGCGCTGCCGTCGTGCCGGCCGCACACGCAGAAGGAAATTTCTTCGTCGCCGGCCAGGTCGGCCAGGCGAAGTACCACGACATCGATTTCGGCGACGATACGGCCGGTACCTACGCGATCAGCGGCGGTTACCGCTGGCAGGCCGGAGCGGTCACCCAGGTCGGTGTCGAGGCCGGCTATGGCAGGGTCAACGAGGTCCACGAGGCGCATAGCTGGGGCAACGGTTACACCGACTCCGGTCATGCGCGCGTCGGCATGAAGGCCCGCTATGCCCATATCGGTGCCAATGCGCGCTTCAGCTTCGGCGAGGGCAGCCGCTGGTTCGCCATCCTGCGCGCCGGATACATCGGTTACAAGCAGGACGTGAGTTTCGAAAGCACCTCGTATTTCGAGGGCAGCATCATCGACAGCTATTCCGGGTCCCACAGCGATGATGGCGGTGGCGCCTACTTCGGTGCCGGCATCGGTTTCGATGTCACACCCAATTTCAGCGTCAGCGTGATGCGTAGCGGTTACGCTTTCTCCAGCTCCGATAGCGGCGACTGGAACGACGACTACGGCACCGCTGCCACCAACACCCTCGGCCTGGAACTGCGCTTCTGAGCCTGCGGGTCACGGGCACGTGCGGGGCCGGATTCCAGGCCCCGCACATCGACTGAAATCCAGGGCCGCTACACTCGGACGTTTCCATGGATCCCGGAGCCGTCATGCGCCCCCATCTCCTGGCCGCGTCCCTGCTGGCCTGTTCCCTTGCCCTCGTCGCCTGCAAGCGCGTCGAGCCTGTCCCGTCGCAAGCGTCGCCGACCGCCGCGGACAGCGCCGAAGCCGTCCCCGCCGACGACAACCTCAATGCGGTGTTGTGGGTGCAGACCTCGGCCGAGTACCGGATGCTGACCACGCAGACGTTCAAGGCCGCCGCCGACCACCTCGACAAGGCATTGGCCGAGCCGAACTGGGATGCGCTGGTGCCGGCCGAACGCGAGAACCCGGGCGCGGGTTTGCGGCCGGCGGTGATCGTGGACATCGACGAGACCGTGCTCGACAACTCGCCCTACCAGGCGCGGCTGGTGCGCGATGGCGAAAGCTACGACGAGGTCAGCTGGGCGGCCTGGGTGGCGGAGAAGAAGGCCAAGCCGGTGCCGGGCGTGGTCGACTTCGCCAGGGCCGCGGCGGACAAGGGCGTGACCCTGCTGTATCTGTCCAACCGCGCCCAGCATCTGCAGGAGGCGACCCTTGCCAACCTGCGTGAGGTCGGCCTGCCGGTCGCCGACGACAGCGTGTTCCTCGGCCTCGGTACCCATGTCGAGGGCTGCGAGCAGCACGGCAGCGAGAAGAAATGCCGACGGCGGCTGGCCGGGCGCGAGTACCGGGTGCTGATGCAGTTCGGCGACCAGCTCGGCGACTTCGTCGAGGTCGTCAGCAACACGCCCGAGGGCCGCGCCGCGTTGCTGGAGGAGTACGGCGACTGGTTCGGCGAGCGCTGGTGGATGTTGCCCAACCCGACCTACGGTTCGTGGGAACCGGCGACCTTCAACAACGACTGGAGCCAGCCGCTGGAAGTACGCCGCGCAGCCAAGCGTGCCGCACTCGACGTCGCGCCCTGACCGATCTCGGCCTTGCCTCCGGCGTCGTGCGGTCAGCGCGGCCGCGTGGCGGGGATGTCGATGCGCAGGTCCTGGCGGACCTCGAGCTCGATCTGGCGCTCGGCCTCGGTGTCGTCGAAGAACCAGGGCAGTGGCAGATTGTCGGCCAGCACGGTGAGGGTGTGGCGGCCGACCGCGACGTTGGGGAACTCGAAATTCCCGGCGCTGTCGGTGCGCACCGCGTAACGGCCGTCGAGGATCACGGTGAGGTGGGCGACCGGCAGCTCGGCCGCGTTGCGGACGCGGTCGTTGTTGTCGTCCAGGTAGACGCTGCCGGCGACGTGGCCGGTGGCAGCGCCCGGGGCGCCGCCGATCACCGCGCGCGGGCGCCCGGCCTCGCGCTCGTAGCGCAGCACCAGGAAGGCCGAGCGTTCGCGCGGCAGGTCGACGAACAGCGGGTCGTTCGCCAGCGGGTCGAGTTGGAACGGAGAACGTCGCGCGCCCTGGTTCTGGTACAGCGTCGCCGCCAGCGACCAGTGGCGGGCCAGACGCCAGTTGATGCCGATGTTGGCGTTGAAGCCGCGCAACGCGTCGGGGCCATTGCCGTGGGTCCAGCGGACCTGGCCATCGATCGCGAGCCGGTCGCCGAGGTCCTGGCCGCCGTAGAGCGCCAGGCCGGTGCTGCGCGTGGCCGGGCGGCCGTCGTATGACAGTTCACCATGCGACAACGACGCCGACAGTCGGCTCCCAGTGTCGACCGGAAACGCCTGATCGAGGGTGAGCTGCCAGCTGTCGCGGTCCCCACTCTGGCCGTTGCCGTTCCGGGCACTGGCGCCGTCGACCTGCAGGCGGGTGTTGCCCCAGTCGTTGCGTGCGTCGAGGAACAGCTGGGCGCCGACCGCGTCATCGCTGCCGTCGCGCAGGCTCAGGCTGCCGCCGTAGCCGAGGCGGCTGCTGGCCTGGTAGCGGACATGGGCGTTGGCATAGGTGCCATCGAAGCTGTCGCCGGAGATCGACTCGATGCGGTCCAGGCCCGCGTTCCAGCTCCAGCGGGCGAACTGATAGGCGATGCGGTAGTAACCGCCGCGGACGTCGTTGTTGATCGGATAGCTGCCCCAGGCGAGATCGTCGCCCAGGTAGAAGGCGCCGTAGTTGTGGCTGTAACGGCCACGGGCGGCGCTGGCATCGATCCATGCCCCGTTCGCCGCGCCGGCGTCGGCGTCGCTGGCCAGCAGGTTCAGCTGGATCCGGTCGCGGGTGCCCTGCCAGGCGGTGGCGGCATGGACGGCGTGCGAGGTGTTCGCCTCGATCACTGCCTGGCCCTGGTCGCCGGCGACCAGGCGGCCGTCGCTGCTCAACGCGGTGACGGCGCCGGTCCAGCCCGGGGCCCAGCGCCATTGCGCGCCGATGGCGCCGACGTGGCCCTCGTCCAGTTCGAAGCCGAGCAGGCGGGTGCCGGTAAAATGGCCGATGCGCCCGCCGCCGGCCTGCAGGCGCAGGCCCGAGTCGGTGTTGCGCCATTCGCTGCTGGCGCCGGCGAAGGCCACGCTGGGCAGGAAGAAGCGGTACTGGCTACGCTGCAGCGGCAGTGCCGGGGTATTGAGCACACCCAGGCCGTTGTCGCCGGACCACTGTCCGGGCATGGCGAGGTTGCGCTGCCAGAGCGTGGCCGCGCCGCGCCATTCGTCGCCAGCGCTGCCGGTCGGGGATGCGTTCGCGCGGGTGTCGTCGCGACGGGACAGGCTCGCCTGCAGCGACAGGGTGCCGTGGTGTCCGGTTTCGCGGAAGCCGCCGGCCGAGACGCCGTGTTCGCGGTAGGTATCGTCGCCGAACCTGCCGTGGCTGTACGCCGCTTCGGCGTGGAACGCGCGCGGCAGGCCGTTCGCGTCGTAGTCCGTGTCCGCGTCGTCGTCGGACGCCTTCGACAGCGATGCGGGGTCGATCACCCGGTCCTGGTAGGCCGGCGGGTCGTCTGTCGGATCGTCTGCCGGATCGGCGCCGGCCGGCAGTGTCGCCAGCAACAGCGCGACCGCCGAAGCGAGTGCGCTCATCGTCGCCGGATGCCGCGGCATCGGCAGGCGCACGGCCTTCACGGCCGGACGACGAAGTCGATGTCGACGCGCTGCCGGCCGGCGTCGAGGCGGCCTTTCAGGGTCAGCGGATAATGGATCGCCGGCACCGGCGTACCGCTGTCGTCCTGCACCGGCGACAGGATGATGGCGCGGGTCTCGCCGGCCAGGATCGGCAGACTCGAAGGGGCGAGGGCGATACGTCTGCCTTCGGCATCGGTGCCGTTGAGGTAACCGTCCAGGCGGCCGTGGGCATCGCCGGTATTGCTGATTTCCAGTACCGGAAGCCGCTGGCCCTGGACCATCGCGACGTGGTGGCCGGCCACGGCCAGGTACGGCGCGGCGTCACCGATGGCCAGGTAGACGATGATCCCCAGCCGGCCCGATACCGGCACCGGTACATCGCCCGGCGCGGCCTGCGGCGCGCCTTCGAACATCAGCGCGAAACGGCACTCGCCCTGTGGCGCATCGGCAGGCACGTCGACCTCGAAGCGGAAGCGGCGCTTGCGGCCGGCCCCGAGGCTGAACTCGCGCGCCTCGATGGCGGCCCAGGGCCGGCAACTGCCGTCGGCCAGCGCATCGTCGAACTGCGCATTGCCGGACGCATCCAACGTCCAATCGGCCGTCATCACTGTCAGCGGCGTATCGCTGCGGGCCACGTTGGTCAGTTCGACGATGCTGCGCCAGGTCTCCCCGGGCCTGGCTCGAGCCTCGATGCGCGGGGGCGAGGCCAGTATCGCGAATTCGCCCGCATGCGCGTTCGTGCCCGGCAGCAGCAGGCCCGGCAGCAGCACGCCAAGCACTGCTACGGCCGGGAGGCAGGCGCGATGCAGGTCGCGTACGCGGAGGCGGAAACAGGTCATCACAGGGCTCCGGGTTCGATCTCGAACGAAAAATCCAGCTGCTCATTGCGGCCCAGGCGGCGGCCGTCGGCCTGCAGGTGCAGGCGCATCGTGTCTTCGATGAGGGCGGTATCGATGGGGCCGGCGTAGACCAGCTGGCGCTCGCCCGCACGCAGAACGCCGGGCAGCAATGGGCCGCGGGTGGTCCAGGTCGCGGTGACCGGGCCGCTGGGCTGGTGCGGCAGGCTCATGTAGATCCGGCCCGGCCGGCCGCGCCATGGCGCCACGTCCAGCCGTACCAGCACGGTCACGGTACCGCTCACCGCGTGCGAGGCGGCGCCTGAGCCGGGCGTGCTGTCCCACTCCATCGGCACCAGTCGTTCGAGTACCTGGCTGGCGCTGTCGTCGACCGGGTAGCTGCGCGACTGGGCCTGTGCGTCGTGCATGGCCAAGGCCAGGTACAGGAAGGTGGCAAGCAGGGTGCAGGCGGCAAGCCGGGCGGTGATCGGCAGGCGGCGCAGCATCATGGCGCCGACAGGGTGTAGGTGGCGCGGCCGTTGTACTCGCCGGCAGCGAGTACGTCGGTGTTGGCGTAGCTGAAGCTCAGGCAGCTCTCGTTCCAGGTGTTGCGGGAGAACGTCGCCAGGGTCTGCTGGCCGCCGGTGAAAGCGCCCGCAGGAATCGGCTGGGCGCCGGTATCGCCGTTGCCGCTGCTGGTCCAGCTGATCCGGTTGAATGGCAGGGTGTCGCCGGCGGCATTGGCCAGGTGGGTTGGCGTGCTGACGGTAAGCGTCGCCACGCTCGCATTGTTGTTCGGCCGGCGATAGAACCCGCCCACGTAGACCTGGCCGGTATTGCAGAACGCATAGCCGTCGTAATTGCTGGTGTTCTGGGTCGCGTTGCCGGTCATCGCCAGCGCGGTGCCGTTGCCCAGCGCCGCGGCCGGCACGCTTACCGAGACCCGGTTGATCGAACCTCCGTTGCCTGGGATGCCGCCGTTGACGTAATTGGCGCTGCTGAAGACGCCGTCGCCGACCCGCAGGTAGAGCTGGCGGGAGCCTGAGCTGATGTTGACGGTGAACGCCGCGGCCTGTGCCGACCAGAGCGTTGCCATCAGCAGGAGTAGCGTGGTCGCGAGCGCGCGGGTGTGCATGCGGGATCCGGGAAAGCGTGCAATCGGGGTGGGGTGCGACGGCGGCCCATGACGGGCCGCCGTCTTCGCGGACGGGGCAGACAGGCGGCTTCGGGACGGCCTGCCCGCGCGTCCGTACCAGCGCCGGGTCAGGGCATCGCGGCGGTGTAGGTCACCCGACCGTTGTTGACGTTCTGGCCGCCGTAGGTGCCGGCTGCGACCAGCGCGCTGTTGGCGTACTCGAAGGTCCATTGGGCGCTGCGGTCGGTGACCTTGCTGCCCGAGGTCGGGGCCAGTACTACCGAGCTGGTCGTGCCGTCGACGAGGGTCGGCGAGGGCAGGCCAGAGTCGCTGCTGCTGGTGGTGATCTCGGCATAGGAGATCGAATCGCCGTCTCCGTTGAGCAGCGCGCCCACGGTGGTCGCGCCGAGGGTGATCGCACCGTTGTTGCCCATCACGTGCGCGGTGACGCTGCCGCCGCCCAGGTCGCCACCGGTGCCGCTGACCGTCTGCGTGCCGGCGTTCTGCAGGTCGGCGGCGGTCACGTCGAAATCGATCAGGTCGACGGTGCCGGCGTCGGAGCCGACGCGCAGGAGCAGGACCCGCGGCACGGTCACCTGGAAGTCCAGGTGCGCGGTCGCGCTGCCGTTGCCGTCGATGAAGCTCGAATTGGCGTGGGTGGTGAGCGGAAGTGCGACCGCCAGGACGGCGGCGGCGAGAAGGCTGTGCTTGAGGTTCATGGGCATGTTGGCTCGCTGGGTCTGAAGGGTGGGGGGAGTGGTTGCGGCTTGTGTCGGATGGACGCTGGGCAAGATGAAGAAAACGTGAAGAGGCGAGCAGGAATCGTGCCAACTATTGAGATGCGCATCACATTAAGGCGCTGAAGCGGCTCTGAAGTGGTGTGGTGCAGAGCGCATTACTTCACGCAACCATCATGTTTTCTGTTCTGTTGCCTGGTTCAGCGACAACTTATGACGTCCTGTGTCAGTTCCCACGCAACGTTGAGCACCGTGCCCGATGCGTCTCGATTGCGGGTTCGATCCGCGACCAGGTTGGCAATACCCCGCCTTGTCTGCCCGTACCGCGACCGCCAAGATGCCGGTCAGCGAAAGGGGGGATGCGCATGCAAGGTTTCCGGGGGGCTCCGGTCAATCGCCAGCGTTGGTTATGGGCCGTGCTGGCCGGGGCGGTATTGTTGGCGGCTTGCCGGCCTGAGCCGGCGCCGCTGGACGTCGGAACTGCGCCGAACCGCCCGACCGAAGCGGTGGCTCAACTGGTCGACGACCTGCGCCGCAATGATCTCAACGCCTATGCCCGTCACGCGGTACCGCCCGCGCTGCATGCGCGGCTGGGCGTCGCGTGGTCGCAGGGCCGCACGCTGTGGCCGCTGACCCTGTTGCCTCTGGACGAGCAGTTGCCGGCGATGATCACCGCCCTGGCCGAGCCGGACTCGGAGCAGGAATTGATGGCGGTCTACAACCGCCAGTTCGCTGGCGCCACCCGCGAACTGCGCGCCACCGCCTCGGCCTTGGGTCTGTTCGCGGCGCAGTACATCAACAACCACTCCGACTACAGCGACGCGGAGCGCGAGCACTACGTGCAACTGGCCGCCGTGCTCAGCCAGTGGGGTCAGCAGGCGCCACTGTCCGATCGCCAGCGTGCCGGTCCGGCACTGGCCCGGCTGGCGGCCGCGGCCCGTGAAACCGGGCTGGCCGGCGATGACGCCTTTGCCGCGGCCGGCCTGGAGCCCGGCCTGGAACGGATGACGCCCTTCATCCAAACGTTGAAGCAGGTGCTGGCCGACTACGGCCTGGACCTGGATGCCGCGCTGGACAGTGTCGAATCCAGTCTGGTCGAACAGACCGGCGACCGGGCACAGGTGCGCCTGCGCTACGTCCTGGCCGGGCAGGAGATCGACGTGGTGCTCGCGCTGGAGCGCCATGACGACCGCTGGTACCTGAGCGATCTGCTGCGCCATGCCGAGAACGAGGCCGGGCCGCTGCCGTCGACTGGCGAGACCGATGCGGGGGAGCCGGACGCCGCGCCCGATGGGACTGGCGCCGATAGCGGCGAGCCTGCGGCGGCGGCATCCTGAGTCGGGCAAACGCTACCCGTCGCCGGCTACCGGCATAATGATGGGGATGCCGAAACAGTCGCCCCTGCCATTCCCGGACGCCGCCGACCCGTCGAAGACCGCGGACGCGCCGGCCGACTCCGCCATGTCCATGCCGTCGGCGGAGGTGAAGCCGAGCCACACGGGTGACGGGGATGCCGCCGATCCCAGCCCGCCGCCAATCTCCGACGCCGCCCCGGCCGTCGCGCCCGCCGCCTCGCGCCCGGTGCGTACCCGCCGCCCCTGGTGGGCGCGCCTGCTCGGGCGGATGCTGGCGCCATGGGTCTCGCTGACCATCGAACCGTCGGACCCCGGCATCCATGACGACGGCCGCGGCCGCCCGCTCTGCTACGTGCTCGAGGACTACGGCCTGTCCAACGCGCTGATCCTCGACCGCGCCTGTCGCGAGGCCGGCCTGCCCTCACCGCTGCAGCCGCTGCCGGGCGATCCGCTCGGCCGCAAGCGCGCCTACGTTGCGCTGTCGCGGCGCAATGCCACCCGCGTGCCGCTGGGGAGCTCGCCGCCCTCGGGCAAGAGTCATTCCGAATCGCTGGCGCGCCTGCTCGAGGCGCATCGCGCCGAGCCCGGGCTCGACGTGCAACTGGTGCCGGTGTCGATCTTCGTCGGCCGTGCGCCGGACAAGCAGAGCGGCTGGTTCTCGGTGCTGTTCTCGGAGAACTGGGCGCTGGTCGGCCGCTTCCGCCGCCTGCTCGCGATCCTGCTCAATGGGCGCGACACCCTGGTCCGGTTCGCGCCGCCGGTGTCGCTGCGCGGAATCAGCGATGAAGGCCTGCCGCCCGAGCGCACCGTGCGCAAACTGTCGCGGGTGCTGCGCGCGCATTTCCGCCGCATCCGTGCCGCGATCATCGGCCCCGACCTGTCGACCCGCCGCCTGCTGGTCGACCGGGTGCTGGCCGCGTCGACGGTCAAGGAGGCGATCGCCGACCAGGCCCGCCGCGACAAGACCTCCCAGACCGACGCCTGGAAGAAGGCGCACGCCTACGCCTACGAGATCGCCGCCGACTACTCGCACCCGGTGGTGCGCTCGGCCAGCTTCCTGCTCACCTTCGTCTGGAACCGGATCTACCGCGGCGTGCTGGTCCACCACCTCGACAAGCTCAAGCAGGACGCCCCCGGCCACGAGGTGGTCTACGTGCCCAGCCACCGCAGCCACATGGACTACCTGCTGCTGAGCTACCTGCTGTACACCCGCGGCATCGTGCCGCCGCACATCTTTGCCGGGGTCAACCTCAACCTGCCGGTCATCGGCACCTTCCTGCGCAAGGGCGGTGCGTTCTTCGCCCGCCGCACGTTCCGCGGCAACGCGCTGTACTCGGCGGTGTTCCGCGAGTACATGGCGCAGCTGGTCGCCGGCGGCTACTCGATCGAATACTTCATCGAGGGCGGCCGCTCGCGTACCGGTCGGCTGCTGCCTCCCAAGGGCGGCTCGCTGGCGATGACCGTGCGCGCCTATCTGCGCCAGCCGACCCGGCCGGTGCTGTTCCAGCCGGTCTACATCGGCTACGAGAAGCTGATGGAGGGCAACAGCTACCTCGACGAGTTGTCTGGCAAGCCCAAGAACAAGGAGTCGATCTGGCAGTTGCTGACCGGCATCCCCAAGGTCCTGCGCAGCAACTACGGCCAGGTGGTGGTGAACTTCGGCGAGCCGATCCGGCTCAACGACATGCTCGCCGAGCATGCGCCGGGCTGGAATGGCGAGCCGCTGTCGGAGGAGGAAAAGCCGGCCTGGCTGGCGGAGACCATCGACGGACTCGCGCAGCGCATCCAGGTCAACGTCAATCGCGCCGCCGACGTCAATCCGATCAACCTGCTCGCGCTGGCACTGCTGTCCACGCCCAAGCACGCGATGGGCGAGGGCGACCTGCTGGCCCAGATCGCGTTGAGCAAGACCCTGCTCGACCAGGTGCCTTACGGCGAGCGCGTCACCGTCACCCCGCACCCGCCCGAACAGATCATCGCCCACGGCGAGGAAATCGGCGTGCTCGTCCGTACCGCGCATCCGCTCGGCGACGTGCTCGGCGTGTCAGGCGACAACGCGGTGCTGCTGAGCTACTACCGCAACAACGTCGTCCACCTGTTCACCGCCGCATCGTGGATCGCCTGCTGCTTCCAGCACAACCGGCGCATGAGTCTGGCCGGCCTGCTGCGGTTGGGCCGCAGCGTGTACCCGTTCCTGCAGGCCGAACTGTTCCTGCCGTGGAGCGAAGACGAGTTCGCCGCCCGCATCGAGGCCACCATTGGCGTGTTCATCGACGAGGGGCTGCTGCAGCGGGTCAGCGACGACGAGGGCGGCATCCTTGCCCGCAGCCCCGGCCAGAGCGACGAGGTGTTCCGCCTGCGCGCGATCGGCCATTCGCTGCAGCAGGCGTTCGAGCGCTATTACATCGCGATCTCGGTGCTGGCCAAGAACGGCGCCGGCACCCTTACTGCCGGTCAGCTGGAAAGCATGTGCCAGCTCACCGCGCAGCGCCTGAGTCTGCTGTACGCACCGGCCGCGCCGGAGTTCTTCGACAAGACCCTGTTCCGCGGCTTCATCCAGAAACTGCGCGAGCTGGGTCTGGTCTGGAGCGACGATGACGGCAAGCTCGCCTTCGACAACCGTCTCGACCAGTGGGCCCGCGACGCCAAGTTCATCCTCGGCCGCGAACTGCGCCACACGATCGAGAAGATCAGCCCGGAGATGGCGCCGGAGGTTGCCGGAGACATACCGGCCGAGCCCGTTGCGGGCGGGTGAGGTTCGAGTTGCGCGGAAACTGGCGGCCCTAGGCCGGCTCGTCGGGAATCAGCGCACTCTCGAGCCGGGCGATGCAGTCCTTCAGCCACAGCTTGCGTTTCTTCATCCGTTTGAGCGCGAGGTCGTCATGCGGGTCGCTGCTTCCCAGCGCGACCAGACGGACGATGGCCGCGTCGAGGTCGCGGTGTTCGAGCCGCAGCTCGCCCAGGCGGCGGGCGATGATGGCGGGGTCGTCGTTCTCGAGCATGCGGGCTGGGCCGGGCTTGGATCGCTGTCGGCAGCTTAGCGCGCCGCCGGCTGTTGCGTCATGACGATCCGGCCTGGCTGCTCGTCCGGCGGGGCACTCCGGTAGAATCTGGCGGTCGATGAATACTGTCCTGCCCCTAGCCGAACCGCTGCCGCGCCGCGCCGCGCACGAGGCCAACAAGCTGGCCAAGCGCCTGCGCCACCAGGTCGGCCGCGCGATCGCCGACTTCGGCATGATCGAGGACGGCGACCGGGTCATGGTCTGCCTGTCCGGCGGCAAGGACAGCTACACGATGCTCGACGTGTTGCTGCAGCTGCAATCGAGGGCGCCGGTCGAGTTCTCGATCACCGCGGTCAACCTCGACCAGAAGCAGCCCGGCTTCCCGGAACACGTGCTGCCGGAGTACCTGCGCTCGATCGGCGTCGACCACCACATCATCGAGCAGGACACCTACTCGGTGGTCACCCGCGTGGTGCCGGAAGGCAAGACCATGTGTTCGTTGTGCTCGCGGTTGCGTCGCGGCGCGCTGTACACCTACGCCGAGGAGTACGGCTTCAACAAGATTGCGCTCGGCCACCATCGCGACGACCTGGTGGCGACGTTCTTCCTCAACCTGTTCTTCCACGCCAAGCTGTCGGGCATGCCGCCCAAGCTGCTCAGCGACAACGGCAAGCACGTGGTGATCCGCCCGCTGGCCTATGTGCGCGAAGACGACATCGCCCGCTATGCAGAGCTCAAGCAGTTCCCGATCATCCCCTGCAACCTGTGCGGTTCGCAGGAGAACCTGCAGCGCAAGCAGGTCGGGAAGATGATGGCGGCATGGGAGCGCGAGTCGCCCGGCCGCATCGAGACGATCGCGCGTGCGCTTGGCGACATTCGTCCGTCGCAGCTCAGCGACCCGAAGCTGTTCGATTTCCTCGCGCTCGGCCGCCATGGCGGCGACGTGCCCGACATGCATGCGTGGCTGGCCGGCGAGCCGCACGCGAACGAATAACCCCTGTCATTCCGAGGGCGATGCCCGAGGAGTCTGCTTTGCCACGGCAAGAAAAGCAGATCCCTCACTTCGTTCGGGATGACCATGACGCAAGGAATCCTCGATTCGATGTTCTTCCGCAACCTGACCCTGTTCCGCTTCCCCACCGCGCAGAAGTTCGACGACCTCGACAGCGGCCTCGACGAATGCCAGCTCAAGCCGGTCGGCCCGCTGGAGCTGTCCAGCCGCGGTTTCATCAGCCCGTTCGGGCGCGATGCCGAGGCCCTGTCGCACGCGGTCAACGACGCGATGTGGCTGACCGTCGGCGGCGAGGACCGGCTGCTGCCGGGCAGCGTGGTCAACGACATGCTGGGCAAGAAGCTGGCCGAGATCGAGCGCAAGGAAGGCCGCAAGCCCGGTGGTCGCACCCGCAAGCGGATCAAGGACGAACTGATCACCGACCTGCTGCCGCGCGCCTTCATCAAGCCCAGCCGCACCGATGCACTGATCGACCGCAGTCACGGCATCGTCGTGGTCGACACGTCCAGCCGCAAGAACGCCGAGACCGTGGTCAGCGAGATCCGCCGTGCGATGGGCAGTTTCCCGGCGTTGCCGCTCAATGCCGAGGTCGCCCCGCGCTCGATTCTGACCGGCTGGCTCGCCGGCGAGCCGCTGCCCGACGGCCTGTCGCTGGGCGACGAATGCGAGCTGCGCGATCCGGTCGACCAGGGCGCGGTGGTCAAGGTGCAGCGGATGGAACTGCAATCGGACGAGATCAACAAGCACCTGGAGTCCGGCAAGCAGGTCACCCGGCTGGCGCTGAATCTCGACGACCACGTCAGCTTCGTGCTCGGCGAGGACCTGGTGATCCGCAAGTTCAAGCTGCTCGACGGTGCCGTCGACGAGCTCGAGGCCACCGACACCGAGGACATGCGCGCCGAGCTCGACGCCCGTTTCGCACTGATGGCAGGCGAGACCAAGCGCCTGTTCGCGGTGCTGGAGTCGGCGCTCAAGCTCAGCAAGGTCGACTGACTGCTACCAAGCTGTGCCTGGTAAGCCCCGAGAGCTGCCGCGCAGTTTTCGGGGCCGGCAAGGCGTTCCCACACTCCGTACGCACCTGGTGGACTCGCCTTCACGATGTCCTGGCGACGATGCCCGGAGGTATCATGCCTCCATCCATGGAAGATCGGTGATGTACGACGTCGCCTGTTCTTGATCGCCGTTTCCGCCGCGCGGGGACGGCGTCGAGTCCTCCTCCCGCCTCGCAGTTGCCCATACGTCGATGACACCCCCTTTCCGCCTGCTCGCGCCGCGGGCACGGTCCGTTGGCCGTGTCGAGCGCGAAGCCGTCGAGTTCACCCTGCCCGACGGCCGCCTGATCGAAATGACACGGGTGCGCGATCCGCGCGCTCGGCGGTTGCGGTTGTCGGTCGATGAGCGCGGTGCGCGCCTGACCCTGCCGCCGCGTTCGTCTCTGGTCGCCGCAGAGCGCTTCGCGCTCGAACACGGCAGCTGGCTGGCCGAGCAGATCGACCGCTATACCATCGACGCCCTGCCGACCCTGATCAAGGGCGAGACCGTCGCCCTGCCGCTGCGCGGCGACAGCCTACCGGTCGAATGGCGGGAAGGCCGCTTCACCCGGCTGCAGGCCGAAGCCGACGGCCACTTGCTGTTCATCGCCAACCCTCGTGCCGGCGACCCGGCATTGCGCCGCGCGCTGCGCGACTTCTACGAGGCGCAGGCGCGCGCCGATGTCGGTCGCTGGCTGCCGCGCTACCTGTCCGGGCTGCCGTGCGCACCGCGGCGGGTGCGGCTGAAGGTGATGAGTTCGCAATGGGGTTCGCTGGCCCCGGACGGCACCATGGCGCTGGACCTCGGCCTGGTGCTGGCACGGCCGTCGGCGTTCGAGTACGTGCTGGTGCACGAACTCTGCCATCTGGTCCACGCCGACCACTCGCACGCGTTCTGGCGCGAGGTCGAGGCTCGCTTCCCCGACTGGCGCGCCGAACGCGACTATTTCCATGCCGAAGGCCGCCGCCTGAAGGCGATGATGCGCGCGCTGTGCGGCGGTCCTACGGGGCGATGAAGAAATCGCCGATGGCCTGTGCCACCGCTTCTGGTTGTTCCATGTGCAGATGGTGGCCGCCCTCGATCACCACCAGCTCGCCACGCGGCAGCAGGGCGACGCGTTCGCGGCGCAGCGGATCGGGCAGGTAGGGTTGGGCCGGGTCGGCGAAGATCACCCGTGCCGGGCATTCGATCCCGGCCACCAGCACATTGACCTGCGCCTCGGTCGGGCGCTGGAAGGTCGGCAGGGTCAGGCGCGGGTCGCTGGACCAGACAAAGCCGCCCTCGACCGGCGCCGTACCGCGCTCGACCAGCAGCCGTGCGGCCGGCTCGGCGAGGCGACTGCCGAGCCGGTGGCCGGCGCTCATGCGCGCACGCACCGCCTGCGCGAGGTCGGGGAACACTCGCAGCGACTTGCCCTGCAGCGCGCGTGTCGCGATGATCGCGTCCCGCATCCGCACCACCGTATTGTCGACCTCATCGGCCAGCGCGCCGAGCGCCTCGATCGCGAGCAGCCGCTCGACCCGTTGCGGGCAGGCTGCGGCGAGCAGGCTGGCGATGCCGGCGCCCATCGAATGGCCGAGCAGGGCGAAGCGCTCCCAGCCCAGCGCGTCGGCGACGTCGAGCACCGCGTTGACCGCGCCGGCGAACGAGTAGTCGGCGCCGGGTGCGAGATGCGCGCTGCGGCCGTGGCCGGGCAGGTCGATCGCGACCAGGTCGAGGCCGTCCAGGTGCGGTAGCAGCGGCACGAAGCTGGCGGCGTTGTCGAGCCAGCCGTGCAGGGCCAGTACGCGTGTACCGTTCGACGGGCCGCCGCGCAGGCCGCTCATCCGGCCCATCGGGGTATCGAGGACGAGCTCGCGCATCGGCGCGCTCATGCCTCGGTCGCCTGCAGCACCGGGCGCACGATATCCGCCAGCGCACGCGCGTGCGCCGGTTCCGCATTGAGGCAGGGGATGTAGCGCAGCGTGCCGCCGCGTCCGGCGAAGCCCTTGGCCAGCATCATGGCGACCTCCTCAAGCGTTTCGATGCAATCGACCGCGAAGCCGGGGGCGACCACGTCCACGGTTTTCACCCCACGGTCGGCGAGCGTGGCCAGGGTGGCCTCGGTCGACGGCTCCAGCCACGGCTCGCGTCCGAAGCGCGACTGGTAGCACAGCGTCCAGGCATCGTCGGCCAGACCCAGCGCGGCGGCGATCGCGGCCACGCTGGCCTCGCACTGGCGCGCATACGGGTCGCCGTTGTCGACGAAGCGCTGCGGCAGGCCATGGAACGAGAACAGCAGGTGTTCGCCGGCACCATTGGCTTCGCGGTGGGCGCGGATCGAGTCGGCGACCGCAGCGACCCAGCCGGGGTCGAGGTGATAGTCCTCGACCATCTTCACCTCGACGCCGGGCGCGGATGCACGAAACTTCGCCACCACGTCGCCCACCGAGGCCGTGGTCGAGGTCGAATACTGCGGGTAGAGCGGCAGCACCACGATCCGTTGCGCACCCTCGTCGCGCAGCCGTTGCAAGGTCGCTGCAAGCGAAGGGTTGCCGTAGCGCATCGCATCGATCACCCGCACGCCCGATGCATGCGCCTGCGGCAGTTCGGCCTGCAGCGCCCGGGTCAGCCGGCGGGTATACACCGCCAGCGGCGAGTTGCCATTCTCGGCGCGGCCGTTCTGGGCAGGGCCGTGCTCGCCTTCGATCCAGATGCTGGCGTATTTCTCCGACACCACCCGCGAGCGCAGCGGCAGGATCGCCAGGTGCAGGACCGGCAGCCACAGCCAGCGCGGCATGTCGACCACGCGCGGGTCGCTGAGAAACTCGGCCAGGTAGCGGCGCACCGCGGCCGCGGTCGGCGCATCGGGCGTACCGAGGTTGACGAGGACGACGGCGGTGGCGGGTGATGGGGACATCGGGCTGGCGTCTGCGGCTGGCATCCGGGGCCGCATAGCATGACAGGTGGTGCGATCGGGTTCAGCCGGGGGAGGGCCGCGCAGGGTGCGACAGGCCGCATCATCCCTGTGTTGTCGCGGATTTCGCACGGATTCATTCGCACTCCGTCACGCTGGATCACAATCGTCGCCAAACCCTGCCGTGAGGCCGCCATGCTCCTCCACATCGCGTTCCTGAAATCCTTAGCCCGGAAGTCCTTTGCAGCCATCCTGCTGGCTGGCGTCGCTACTGCCGCCACCACCGCCGTTGCCGGCCCGACCGAGGACCAGCGCGCCCGCGATGCGTTGCGGGTCCTGGCCGAGGTGCAGGGGATCCCGGAGTCGGCGATCCCGGACAAGCTGTTCGACGAGGCCAAGGGGATCGTGGTCGTGCCCGACACGCTCAAGATCGGCCTGGTGCTCGGTGGCCGCCGTGGCCACGGGCTGATGTCGGTCAAGAATCCGGACGGCACCTGGTCGCAGCCGAGCTTCGTCAAGCTGACCGGCGGCAGTGTCGGTTTCCAGGCCGGGGTGCAGTCGGCCGACGTGGTGCTGGTGTTCCGCAAGGCGCGCGGGCTCGATTCGATCGTCAACGGCAAGGTCACCCTCGGCGCCGATGCCGGCGTCGCCGCCGGTCCGGTCGGCCGCAATGCCGCCACCGCCACCGACGGCCAGCTCAAGGCCGAGATCTGGTCGTGGTCGCGCGCACGCGGCCTGTTCGCCGGCATCGCCCTGGACGGTGCGGTGCTGAGCATCGACGACAAGGCCAACCTGGCGGTCTATGGCGACGGCACCACCCCGCGGATGATCTTCGAGGGCCGCACCAGACAGACCCCGTCGGATGCGGTGGTCGATTTCCGCGACCAGCTGGAGGAGGCCACCGCCGCCGCCCGCGCCGCCCGCGGCACCGACACCCGGCCGGCCCCGGCCGACGCGACCCTGCCGACCACCACGGTCGAGCCGCCGCCCGCGAGCACCGCGCCGATCGGCCAGGCCGAGCCGCAATCGGGCGGGTTCGAGACGGTCGAGGAGCCGATCCAGGAGCCGGTCCAGGCCGAGCCGTTGCCGCACTGAACGGGCGGACCGACCCCGGACCGTGAGCGTCGTCACCTCCCGCAATCGCGGGATGGCGGGTGGATGAGGTCTTTCAAGTCGGGTCTGCGTCCGCTGTCATCGGGTTGGAGCCGGCACTGCGCTATCCTGTGAGGCCCACTTACCAACGGGCAATCCCATGGGCAGTTTCAGCATCTGGCACTGGCTGGTCGTCCTCCTGATCGTGGTGCTGGTGTTCGGTACCAAGCGGCTGAAGAACATCGGCAAGGACCTGGGCGAAGCCGTGAAGGGCTTCAAGGACGGCGTCAAGACCGATGACCAGGCCGACGACGCGCCGAAGCAACTGCCGCAGGACGACGCTTCCTCGTCCACCCAGACGCGCAGCGGGCAGAAAGCCGAGGACGAGCGCGATCCGCGCTGATCCCGGCCCCGCACGCGTTTTCGCCTGACATGTTCGACATCGGCTTTACCGAGATCTTCGTGATCGCGGTGATCGCGCTGCTCGTGCTCGGGCCCGAGCGCCTGCCCAGGGCCGCGCGTTTCGCCGGCCTGTGGGTGCGGCGCGCGCGTGCGCAGTGGTACTCGGTGAAGACCGAGTTCGAGCGCGAGCTGGCCGACGAAGAACTCAAACGCAGCCTGCTCGACGCCCGCGACGACCTGCGCGAGGCCGGCCGCAGCCTCAATGAAGGCGGCGCCGCGCTCAGGCGCGAGATCGAAACGATGGACCCGGACCGCGCCGCCGCGGATCCAGCCCCGTCCGAGCCTGCCGGCGACCCGCCCGCCCCCACCGACACGCCGCCATCCGATGACCCAGCCCCGCGCGCCTGATCCCCATGCCGGCGGGCACGGTGCGGCCGAGGAGCCGCGCCTGCTCGACCATCTGGTCGAGCTGCGCAGCCGGCTGCTGCGTGCCGTGCTCGGCCTGCTCGCCGCGCTGCTGGTGGTGATGCCGTTCTCGCACAAGCTGTACGCCTGGCTGGCCGCGCCGCTGGTGGCCCGGTTGCCGGAAGGCGCGCACATGATCGCGGTCGAGGTCGCCTCGCCGTTCTTCGCCCCGCTCAAGCTCGCCTTCTTCGTCGCCCTGGTGCTGGTGATGCCGTGGCTGCTTTACCAGGCCTGGGCCTTCGTCGCCCCCGGCCTGTACCAGCGCGAGAAACGGCTGGCGATGCCGCTGCTGGTATCGGCGGTGGCGCTGTTCTATGCCGGCTGCGCGTTCGCCTACTTCCTGGTGTTGCCGGTGGTGTTCGGCTTCCTGACCGGCATCACCCCGGAAGGCGTGTCGATGATGACCGACATCAATGCCTACCTCGACTTCGTGCTGGTGATCTTCTTTGCCTTCGGCCTGAGTTTCGAGCTGCCGGTGGCGCTGGTGATCCTGTCGTTGCTGGGCTGGGTCACGCCCGCGCAGATGAGTGAAGCGCGCGGCTACGCCATCGTCGGCGTGTTCGTGGTCGCCGCGATCGTGACCCCGCCGGACGTGATCTCGCAGCTGATGCTGGCGATACCGATGATGGCCCTGTACGAACTCGGCATCCTGGCCTCGCGCTGGCTGGCTCCCAAGCCGGAATAGGCGCCCCCGGGCCACGGGGCTGCGCTTCTCCCGTTCCTACACCTCGATCCCGGCACTGGGCATCGGCGGCGGGGCGGTGCCATCGAGCATCCGCCGCCATGCCGAATAGATCGTCGCGCCCATCAACGGCAGCAGCACCGACATCAACAGGGTCTGCCCGATCAGCATCGCGATCGGCAGGCCCAGCGCGATCCCAAGCACGGCGACCAGGATGTTGGCGGCGATGCTCAGCGCGAAGAAGGTGATCACCAGCAGCACCATGAACACCAGTACCGCGCCGATGTTGTGCAGGCAGGCGCGGAAGCTCAGCCCCATCGCCGCAAAGCCGCTGCGGTCGGTGAACATCACGTCGGGAATCGCGATCAGGGTGAAGAAGCCGGCCACCATGCTGACCACCAGTACCGCGACCAGCCAGGCGAACAGCGAGCCGACCGGCAACGCCTCCAGCAGCGCAGGGTCCGGGTTGCCCGCACTGTCCTGGATCTTCTGCATCACCTCGGCCATCTGTTGCAGCTGCTCGCTGCCGATCATCGCCACCAGCAGCAACGCCAGCACCAGCAGCGCGGCCAGTTGTGGCAGCAGCATCACCAGGAAGCGGGCCATCTTGCCTTCGCGCAGGCCCTGCAGCAGGTGACCGGGCTGGGCGCTGCGGCCCTGATCGACCTCGCGCGCGGCGTAGATCACCCCGCCGAACAACAGCGGCCCGAACACGGCCAGCACCAGGCTCATCCAGACCTGGCCGGTCAACGAGGCGATTGCGGACAGTCCGCCCCAGATCAGCCCGAGCACGCCGAGGGCGAGCGGTGCCTTGCGCAGCAGGGTGAAGCCGTCGAGCAGCCACTGCGCGCCCTGGCTGGCGGAAAGTTTGTTGATATGGGGCATGTCGGTATCGGGTGTCGGAAGCAGATGTCAGGCGCGCGCCAGCTGGCGTGCGTGGTGGACGAATCGCCGCAGTACCCGGCGTGCCTGCGGGGCCGCACCGACGTTGGCGAGGATCGCGGCCGGGTCATGGCCTTCGCGGGCGAGGGCGACGTGGCGCGCACGCACGTAGCCGCGCATGTGGGTGGCGCTGAACTCGGGATGGAACTGCACGCCCCAGGCGCGGTCGCCCCAGCGGAAGGCCTGGTGCGGATCGTGTTCGGAGTGGGCGAGCACCGTGGCGCCTTCGGGCAGTTCCAGCACGCTCTGCACGTGGGTGAGCTGGGCGGCGAAGGCCGCTGGCAGGGGTTCGAACAGCGGATCCTCGCCGGCCGGTGCGGCCTTGCGGATCTCGAGCGTGCCCATCCTGCGTCCAAGCGGGTTGTCGCCGACCTTGCCGCCCAATGCGTGCGCCAGCAGCTGATGGCCGTAGCAGATGCCGAGCACCGGCAACCCGGCGCGGGCGGCTTCGCCGAGCCAGGCCGCGCTGCGCTCACTCCATTCGGTGCGGTCGGTGACCATCGCCGCCGAGCCGGTGACGATCGCTCCGGCCAGGCCTTCATGCGCGGGCAGCGTCTCGCCGGCCTCGACATTGGCCACGACCGAGTCGCCGGCCGGCAGTCCGGCAGCGACGCGGATCCAGTGCGGGAAGCCGCGGTGGCGGCGCATCGACTCGACCGGCTGGCCGGTCTCGATGATCAGGAAGTGTGGGGGCACGGCAAGGGAAGGGTGAACTAGGCCTGCCGGTATACTAGCGCGCCTTGCCGCACGCCCAGCGACACCATGGCCGCACCGCCGCTCCAATCGAACACCTTCCAGCAGTTGATCCAACGCTTGAACGCCTACTGGGCGGAGCAGGGCTGCGTGCTGATCCAGCCGCTCGACCTGGAGGTCGGCGCCGGCACCTTCCATCCGGCCACCTTCCTGCGCGCGCTGGGCCCGGAGCCGTGGAACGCCGCCTACGTGCAGCCCTGCCGCCGCCCCACCGACGGCCGCTACGGCGACAACCCCAACCGCCTGCAACGCTATTACCAGTACCAGGTGGTGATGAAGCCGTCGCCCGACAACATCGTCGAGCTGTACTTCGACTCGCTCAAACATCTCGGGATCGATCCGCTGGTCCACGACCTGCGCCTGGTCGAGGACAACTGGGAATCGCCCACGCTCGGCGCCTGGGGCCTGGGCTGGGAGGTCTGGCTCAACGGCATGGAGGTGACCCAGTTCACCTACTTCCAGCAGGCCGGGGGGCTGGAGTGCCGGCCGGTGCTGGGCGAGATCACCTACGGCCTCGAGCGCCTGTGCATGTACCTGCAGAACGTCGACAACGTGTTCGACCTGATCTGGACCTATGGTCCCGACGGTACTCCCGTCACCTACCGCGACGTCTACCACCAGAACGAAGTCGAGCAGAGCACCTACAACTTCGAGCATGCCGACGTCGCCGAACTGCTCCACCGCTTCGATGCCTGCGAGGCCGAGGCGCAGCGCCTGATCGAACTGCAACTGCCGCTGCCGGCCTACGAACAGGTCTGCAAGGCCAGTCACAGTTTCAACATGCTCGATGCACGCCGCGCGATCAGCGTGACCGAGCGCCAGCGCTACATCCTGCGGGTGCGCAAGATCGCCCAGGGCGTGGCCGAGGCGTATCACGCGCAGCGCGAGAAGCTCGGGTTCCCGGGCTTGAAGAAAGTGGCAGCGGACAAGGAGGTGGCGGCATGAGCGCCTCCAGCATGCACCCCCTCCTGATCGAACTCGGCACCGAAGAGCTGCCGGTCAAGGCGCTGCCGGGCCTGGCGCAGGCGTTCTTCGACGGCGTCATCGCCGGACTGGAAAAGCGCGGCATCGCCTTCGATCGTGGTGACGCGAAGCCGCTGTACACCCCGCGCCGGCTCGCGGTGCTGTTGCCACTGGTGGCGGACGAGCAGCCCGAACAGCGCAGCGAGGTGCTCGGTCCCTACCTCAACATCGCCCTTGACGCCGACGGCCAGCCGACCCGCGCGCTGCAGGGTTTTGCGGCCAAGGCCGGGGTCGAGTGGAGCGCGCTGGAGAAGACCACCGACAACAAGGGCGAGCGCTTCGTCCACCGCTCGGTCAAGCCGGGCGCGCGCAGCGCCGACCTGCTGCCGGAGATCATCCGCGAGGCGGTCGCGGCGATGCCGATCCCCAAGCCGATGCGTTGGGGCGCGCACGAGTACGGCTTCGCCCGCCCGGTGCATTGGCTGGTCGTGCTGCACGGCAAGGACGTGGTCGAGGCCGAGCTGCTCGGCGTGCGCAGCGACCGCATGAGCCGCGGCCACCGCTTCATGCACGACAAGCCGGTCTGGTTCAGCGTGCCCGGCGACTACATCGAGTTCCTGCGCGGCGCCAAGGTGCTGGCCGACCCGGACGAGCGTCGCGCGCGCGTCGTCGCCGAGGTCGAGGCGGCGGCGAAGGCGGCCGGCGGCAGTGCGCGTATCGACGCCGGCATCCTGGAAGAGGTCAACGGCCTGACCGAGTGGCCGGTGGCGGTGCGCTGCAGCTTCGAGCCCGAGTTCCTCGCGGTGCCGGCCGAGGCGCTGGTGGCGACGATGGAGACCAACCAGAAGTTCTTCCCGGTGCTCGATTCCGACGGCCGGTTGTCCGAGCACTTCGTCGGCATCGCCAACATCGAATCCAACGACGAGGCCGAGGTCCGCAAGGGCTACGAGCGGGTGATCCGCCCGCGCTTCGCCGACGCCCAGTTCTTCTTCGTCGAGGACATGAAGCAGGGCCTGGCCGCGATGGGCGAGGGCCTGAAGACGGTGACCTACCAGGCCAAGCTGGGCACCCTCGCCGACAAGGTCGCGCGGGTGACCGCGCTGGCCGAGGCGATCGCGGAACAGGTCGGTGCCGACAAGAAGCTGGTGCGGCTCGCCGCGCAGTTGTCGAAGAACGACCTGCAATCGCGCATGGTCGGCGAGTTCCCTGAACTGCAGGGCATCGCCGGTCGCCACTACGCGATGCAGGATGTCTCGCTCGACGATCTTCCGCACGACGACCGAGTTGCCGTCGCCGACGCCATCGACGAGGCCTACCGCCCGCGCTTCGGCGGCGACGACATCGCACTGTCGCCGGCGGGCAAGGTGCTGGCGATTGCCGAGCGGCTGGATACCCTGGCCGGCGGTTTCGCCGCCGGACTCAAGCCGACCGGCAACAAGGATCCGTTCGCGCTGCGGCGCAATGCGCTGGGGTTGGCGCGGACGGTGATCGAGAGTGGGTTTGATCTGGACATCAACGCTTTTATCTCCAGTGCTGTGGGGATTAATGCTCCGGTCGACCGTGTGGAAGATCCATCAGATCCGCACGCTCATTTAGAGCAGAGTGCGAAAGAGCTTTACGACTTCATCCTCGACCGCCTGCGCGGCTACTACGCCGACAAGGGCGTGCCGGTGCAGCACTTCAACGCGGTCGCCGAACTGAAGCCGAAGTCGCTGTACGACTTCGACCGCCGCATCGACGCGATCGGCATCTTCGCCGCGTTGCAGGAGGCGGAAGCCCTCGCTGCGGCCAACAAGCGCATCAACAACATCCTGCGCAAGGCAGAGGGTGAAATCCCCGCGGGTTTCGACCTCGAGCTGATGAGCGAGCCGGCCGAGCTGGCGCTGGCCGAGGCGGTCGAGGCCGTGCATGCCGAAACCGGCCACGCACTCGCGCATGGCGACTACGTCGAGGCGCTGCGCCACCTGGCGCGGCTGCGCCCGCAGGTCGATGCGTTCTTCGACAACGTGATGGTCAACGCCGACGACCCGGCCGTACGCGGCAACCGCCTGGCCCTGCTCAAGCGGCTGAGCGAGCGCCTCGGCAGCGTCGCCGCGATCGAGCAGCTGGCGATCTGAGGCGGGTCCCGAAGCGGCGGTTACGGCTTGTGTTTCGTGTCGTACCGTACTTCGATCAGGGCACAGTGCAATGCGACGGGTGCCGGCGTAACGGTTGCAAGCTTCCCGTCGATGAAATCGCAGCTGATGAGGTTGTCCGGCCCGCTCTTGCGGGCAGTGAGAACATTGAAGTCGACCATGACGTCGCCGGCGACGGCAGCGGCTTCAACGTCCTCGCTGCCGAGCTGGATCTGGCCGACATCGTCGCCGTGCTGTATCTGTTTCATGACCGTGCCTTCATCAGCGTGAGTCGCCGAAATACCGCGCCCTGAGCTCCTCTGCGAGGCCGCTCCTGCGCGCGCCGATCACTTCCACGGTCAGCGGTCGTGTCAGTTCATTGCGGTGGGACAGGCCGAACCCGTACTTGTCCGGCCGGAAGATCGCTCCCACCACCGAAACCGGCTGGTCCGGGTTTACATGGGCGTAGTACTCGAGCACGGGCGCGTCGCCGATGATCGCGGTAACCCGGCCGGCGGCCAGGGCCTCCACGGCCTCCTCGATGTGCGCGAAGGTGCGGGTGTCCAGATTGGCGTCACGGGCGTATTCCTCCGCCACGCTGCCGGTGCGGACCCCGACCGGCCGTCCGGACAGGTCGGCCACGCTGTTGATCTGGTTGGTCAGCGACAGGGTGGTCATCACGCTGGTCACCGATGAGGTGACATAGGCCAGCACCGCGATGCCGCAGACCAGCCACGCGCCCTGCCAGATCCGGCCAATCCAGCCGAACAGGTTCTTGCGCGAGGGCGTCTTGCCCGAGGTGGCCACCGACATCACGGTGTAGAAGCTCTCGGCCACGCCGTCGCGCCAACGGCGCGGGAAATCCTTGTCGAAACGGCGATCGAACACGGTCAGCAGGGCCGAGGCGATGACGATGACGAACGCGATCCACGCATAGGCCTTCAGGTGGCCCGATTCGCGCAGCCCGGCGACAAGATCCCTGAAGCTCGAGCCCTGCTCCTGGCGGACCATGATCCTGAGCCCGGCGTCGAACCAGGGTTGGGTGAAGTCGATGCGTTCCACCCGGCTGCGGGTGATCGTGAGATTGGTGACCGCGACGTCGATCTCGCCACTGGCGGCGGCGTCGACCAGCGCGCCGATGGTGTCCAGCTCCACGTACCGGCTTTGCAGGTCGAGTTGGCCACTCATATGCTCCCACAGGTCGATCGCCATGCCGGTGTACCGGTCATCCTCCTTCATCACGAAGGGCGGGCTGACATACACCCCGACGGTCAGCTGTCCGGAAGGCGGAGCGGTGTCGGCAGAAGCATCCTGCGCATGGACGGAACCCGCTCCGGCGAGTACGAGCAAGGCGGCAAGGAATGCAGGGTAGATGGAGCGCAGGAATCCGGAAACCATGAGGCGGCCTGTGGCTTTCTGGGTCGTTGTTCAATCAGTCGCGGTCGATCAGTCGCTGTTGGCGGTACCCATCTAGTTGTCGAGATCGCTTGTGTCCTGGAGCGTGGTGACCAGGATCGACTGCTTTTCGCAGGCATCGTCCTCGCAGATACCGGTCAGCCAGACTTCTCCATTGCCGAACATGAGACCGTTCTTGTTGACCATCAGGTCGGCAAAATTCTGCCGGGCGACAGCATCGGCAATCGCAGGCGTGACGATGCTGTCGTACTCGCGGACGAACTGGCCGGCGTCCCGGATCGTCTGCTGTCCGTCGACGGCACCGTTCAGCGGATACAGGATCATTTGTGCCACGGCATCCTTGTCGCCTGCGGCCACGGCCTTCTGCAAGGCCAGGAAAGCCGATTTGTAATCGTCCGCATTGCCGCCGAGTATCGATTCGATACCCGCTCTGACCGAGGCATCGTCTTCGGCCGGGGCTGCAGCAGCATCCACAGTTCCACCATTGCCGGCCTCATCGAGAGCCACAGCGTCCTGTGCTTCGGCTGCAGGTGTCGACCTTTCCGGTGCGGCGTCGTGCGAGCCGCCGCATGCGGGCAACAGCAGCAACATGCCGATGATGGCGATTGAATTTCCGGTGTTCATTCCGGGCTCCTCGTCTTCCAGAGTGTCGTCCGGACCCTAGTCGTCCGAGCCGGGGTCATCCACCTCGCAACCAAGGCCGTGGCAACCCTGATAGTTGCCATGGGTGTCGAAGTTTGGATTGCCTTCCCGGTCGTACTGCGGACGATCATCGATGACCTGCTGGTCCGGATCGTCCACCAGGCAACCGACGCCGTGGCAGCCCGTATAGCCGGAGCCCGAGTTGCCGGTATGGTGGTGCGCGTTGCTGGTGTGGTGGTGCTTTTGATCCGACTCGGCCGCACCCACGAGCAGCGCGCCCAGGACCGCGCCCGCCACCACCGCGCCGGTGTCGTGACCGCGAGGGCCATAGCTGCGCGTGCCGTCGTCATATGTGCCGGCCTCGCCATGGTGATAGCCGCCGGGATCGGCGAAGACGCCGGAACAACCCTGCGAGACCCAGATCCGGCGGGTGGCTGGGTTGAAGCCCCAGGTGCGGTTGATGATGCAGGCCGCATGCGAACTCTGGTAGACCAGATGAGGTGCCTCCAGCGGCGCATAGCACTCGTTGTATTGGTACTCGTGCGAGATGCATTCGACGGTCGTCTCCGCGGAGGCGGGCGACGGCGACCCGACCCAGGCCAGGCCGGCGGCGATGGCCAATACGGGGAGTTTCATGTTCATGGTCTGCTCCTGGTGGAAACGAGTCCGCGTGGCCCGGGTGACGGTAGTGGACCCGCCGTGAAAGCGCGGTCTGTTTCGCAAAGATGGCATCGTCCGGACAGCCGGCGCAGCCCGCCGAGGAAGCCATGGGCGTCCAGTGCCAGTCCCTGGCCGATCCGCACCGACGAACCCTGGACGCCGGCCAGGACGGTGCGTGCCCCATGACCAGGCCGAATCCCGGGCCGGCCGGGGTGTCCATTCCCGGCCGGTTCCTTCTTTCTGCCGCTCGTTTGTGCTTCCCACTGCAACCGGACCGATTGCGTTAACGGAGGATTGATGGCGGCCCGGTATGCTCGGCGCATGCCTGCCTGTTCATCTGCCCCGGCTGCAAAGGACCCGCCTCCGGTGGTGGTACGACCGTCGGGCCGTCGCTTGCCGGGCATCCTCGCCTCCGCATTGCTGCTGCTGGGCAGTGGCACCGCCCATGCCATCCAGGTTGGCGAGGTCGGCATCCATGGCCTCGATGAGCCGATGACCGAGAACGTGCGGGTCGCGTTGTCGCTGGTCGATGCCCGCGGCGAGGAGTTGAGCTGGCGCCGGCTCGGCTATCTGATCACGGCCGCCGAGAAGGAAACCCGCAAGGCGCTGGAACCGTTCGGCTACTACGACCCGCAGATCACCGTCGAGCGCCGACGTGAGGGCGATGCGGTCGCGGTCTCGATCAGGGTCGAACCCGGCGAGCCGGTGCGGGTGCGGCATTCGGACATCGCCATCATCGGCGCGGGCGCGACCGACCGCTACCTGAAACAGGACCTGGCCAAGTTCAGGCCGGCGCCGGGCGAAACCCTCAACCACGAGAGCTACGAAGCCAGCAAGGTCCGGATCACCCGGCGCTTGGCCGAGCGTGGCTATTTCGATGCCGACTTCGTCTCGCGCCGGGTCGAGGTCACCCGCGCCGAACATGCCGCCGACATCGACCTGGTCTGGGAAAGCGGCCCGCGCTACGACATGGGAACGATCACCTTCACCCAGCAGCCGGAGCGGATCATCCGCGACTCGCTGCTGGAGCAACTGATCTACTGGAACGAAGGCGAGTATTACCATCAGGGCAGGCTCGACCGTTTCCGCCAGTCGCTGTCGCAGCTGGACTACTTCGCCGCCATCGACATCGTGCCGCAACCCGATCAGGCAGTGGACGGGCGGGTCCCGGTCGAGGTCACCCTGACCCCGGCCAAACGCAGCGTCTACACCGCCGGCGTCAGCTACAGCACCCTGGACGGCCCCGGCATCCGGCTCGGGCTGGAGCGGCGCTACCTCAACGATCGCGGCCACAAGCTGCTGTCGCAAGTCGACTATGCCAAGCGCCGCAAGACGGCGACCGTGCAGTACCGCATCCCTGCCTTCGCCTGGCTGGACGGCTGGTACATCGTCGGCGCCCAGGGCGTCGACGAGCAGAGCAAGTACATCGATTCGCGCCGGATCGAATTCACCGGCAGCCGCACCGGCAAGATCAACCGCTACCTGACCGCCACCGCTTCGATGCATGCGCTGCGCGAGCGCTGGCGCTATGCGATCAACCGGGATCAGGATGGCGACGGCGTGCCTGAGCCGCTCCCCTACCAGTACGGAACATACGTCTACCCGTCATTGCGCGCCGACTATGTCGATGCGGACAACGCGCTGTTTCCGCGCGATGCGCTCGCGGGCAGGCTCGAGATCCGCGGCGGTGCCGAGGGCCTCGGCTCCGATGCCAACTTCGCCCAGGCCTACGGTTCGTTGCGCTGGTACCGAGGAGTCGGCGAGCGCAACCGGCTGATCGCGCGTGGCGAAGTCGGCCATACCTTCACCGGCGATCTGGTCAACCTGCCGCCGAGCCTGCGCTACTACGCCGGCGGCGACCGCAGCATCCGCGGCTACGGCTGGCGCGAGGTCGGCCCGAGCGAGGAAACCGAGGGCGGCCGCTACTACACCGGCGGCAAGAGCCTGGCCACCGGCAGCGTCGAATTCGAGCATTACTTCAACGACACCTGGGGCGTGGCCGGCTTCGTCGACAGCGGCAGCGCGTTCGACGACAGGCCGGACTGGCGCACCGGCGTCGGCGTCGGCCTGCGCTGGGTCTCGCCGGTCGGCCCGTTGCGGCTCGATCTCGCCCGCGGTCTGAACGACCCCGAATCGTCGTTCCAGATCTATCTCAACATCGGTGCCGACTTGTGAACAGGCCCGCCGACTCGCTTCCCACTCCCGACCCGCACGACCTGCGCATCGCCGAACTGCGTGCGCGACGCTTCGCGCGGATGCGCTGGCTGGCGATCCGCAGCGGGCTGGTTTTCGCCGCGATGGTATTGCTGCTGCTGGCGCTGGTGTACTGGCTGGTGAGCACGATCGGCGGCCGCGACCTGCTGCTCGCGCAGGTCAAGTCGCGGCTGCCCTACGGCACCGAGCTGTCGTGGTCGAAGGTCGAAGGTCCGGTGCGCGGGCCGATGGTGTTGCACGACGTGCGTTTCATCAGCCGCGGCTGTCCGGCCGATGGCGAGACCCCGGTGGCTTACCCCAACTGCAAGCATCCGCGCACCACCACCTTCACCGCCCGGCGGATCGCGATCAATCCGGCGTTGCAGCCCTTGCTGGGCAAGCGCCTGCAGTTGAACGCGATGGCGCTGAGCGATGCCAGCCTCGACCTGCCCGACTCGGACAAGCCGTTCGAGCTGCCGCGCTGGCCGGATCTGCTGCCGCAGATCGCGCCGCCGCTTGCATTGCGCGCCGGCGACATCCGTGTCGACCGGTTGAAGATCAGCCGCCAGGGCGAGCCGCTGATCGATCTGCACAGCGTGCGCGGCGGGCTGGACGCCGGAAACGGCTGGGTCCGTGTCGAGCGATTCGATATCGACAGCGACCGTGGCCGCTTCAGCGTGCACGGCGACTATGCGCCGCGCGACAACTACCGCACCGACCTGGTCGCCACTGCAGTGCTGCCGGCGCCGGCCGGCCGCACCCGGCCGCGGCTCGGCCTGGTCGCACGCGGCAACCTGGCGAAGATGGATATCGGCCTCGGCGGCGCCGTGCCCGGTCCGCTGCGCGCGACCCTGAGCATCGAAACCCGCGCTCTCGAAGAGCGCAGCGCCCCGCGCTGGCAGTTGCGTGCCGACGCCAGGGCGCTCGATCCGGGCTTGCTCGCCGGCGGTGAACCGTTGGAAGCGCCGTTGGCGGCGACGTTGTCGGTGGACGGCGTCGGCGGTGCGATGGACGTGCAGGGCGAACTGACCCGGGGAGACCTCACGGCCCGCATCCAGCCTTCGAAGCTGCGGCTGGAGGACCAGGTCGTCGAGGCGGCACCGCTGGTGGTCGACATTTTCGAAGGCCGCATCATCGCGCACGGCCGGGCCGACTTCGGCGATCCGGCTGATGACGATGAAGAGCGTGGCCGTATCCGCTACGCGATCAACGCGCGCGGGTTGAGCTGGGGCGGCGAGGCGGACGAACCGGCCGTGATCGCAAACGCCGACCTTGGTATCGCCGGCACCCTGCAGGACTGGGCGGTGATCGGCCGCGCCACGCTCGTCCGCGACGGTGAGCAGGCGAACGTCCGCCTCGACGGCCGTGGCGACAGCGAGCGCATGCGTCTGCACACTCTCGAGATCGAGATGCCGACCGGCACCCTCGACGTCGGCGGCGAAGTGGCGTGGGCGCCGACCGTTGGCTGGGACCTCGAGACGACGCTGGCAGGCTTCGACCCCGGTTACTTCCTTCCCGACTGGCCGGGCGCGGTCGATGGCCGCATCAGCAGCACCGGCGAGCTGCGCGACCCTGGTGGATTGGCGGCCCATGTCGAAATCGAATCGCTCGGCGGCCGCCTGCGCGACCGCGCGCTCGACGGACACGGCCAGATCCGGATCGATGGCGATGCTTACGAAGGCGACATCACCCTGGCGCTCGGCGCCAGCCGCGTCGAGGCCAGTGGCCGGATCGCCGACAGCCTGGATGTCGAAGCCCGCTTCGAGCCGCTGCGGCTGGTCGACGTGTTGCCCGACGCTGCCGGCACCCTGCAAGGCACCGTATCGTTACAGGGACGCCGCGACGCGCCGGACGTGGCCGCCGACCTCACCGGCAGCGGACTGTCCTGGAGTCGCTCCAACACAGACAGGTACAGCGTCGACACGGTCAGCCTTCGCGGCCTGCTGCCATGGCGCGGGCGCAACGGCGAGCTCGCGCTGCGCGCCACGGGCGTGCAGGCTGGTACCGCGCTGGACACGTTGTCGGTCGATGCGCGCGGCACGGTCGAGTCGTTGCAACTCGACGTCGATGCGCAGGGCGACATCGGCCGCCTCGTGCTGGCCGGACAGGTCGAGCAGCGCGGCAACGCCTGGCAGGGCCAGCTGGCCACGCTGCAACTGGCACCCGTGCGCGGGGCCTCGTGGGCACTGCAGCAGCCGGCGGCGTTCCGCTGGGATGGCAGCAACAGCCGGCTCGAGCGCAGCTGCCTCGCATCGAGCGGCGGTGGCACGCTCTGCATCGACGCCGACTGGCCGCGCCGCGGCCTCGATGTCGACGGCCGGGCCCTGCCACTGACTCTGGTCGAACCGTGGATGCCCGCGCGCGGCGACGGCCGGCCGTGGCTGCTGCGCGGCGAGATCGCGATCGATGCGCAACTGCAGCCGGCTGGCAATGCCTGGCGTGGCGACGTGCGCGTGGCCTCGGCCGGGGGCGGCGTCAAGTTCAGCGAACGCAGCCGTGAGGAGATCTTCGACTACAAGGACCTGCTGCTGCAGGCCCGTTTCCATCCGCAGCGGATCGAGGCCACCCTCGGCGCCACACTGATCGGCGACGGTCATCTCGATGCGCGCCTGACCACCGGCTGGGACGACTATTCGCCGCTCGAAGGCGAAGCCTCGATCAACCTTCACGAGCTGGTCTGGCTGGAGCTGTTCTCGCCGGATATCGTCGAGCCGAAGGGGACGCTGAACGGCCGCATCACCCTGTCCGGTACCCGTGCCGAACCGCGTCTCGGCGGGCAGATGCAGTTGAGCGATTTCAGCACCGATATGCCCGCGCTCGGCCTGCACCTGCACGACGGCAACGTGCGCCTGCTGGCCCGCAGCGACGGCAGCGCCAGCATTCAGGGCGAGCTCTACAGCGGCAATGGCGACGACAGCAGCGGCCCGCTCAACATCGACGGCGAACTCGGCTGGAGCGACGACGGCCCACCGCTGCAATTGCATGTGCACGGCAAGGACGTGCTGGTGTCCGACACCCGTGACCTGCGCGCGGTCGCCAGCCCCGACGTGCGGGTACGAATCGCCGCCGGCGAGCCGATCACCGTCACCGGTACCGTCACCGTACCTTCGGCCGCGATCGACCTGGAACGGCTGGAAGGCGGGGTGTCCGTCTCCGACGACGTGGTCGTGCTCGACCCGGCCGATCCAGAGGACAGGGGTGCCGCGCCGCTCGACCTCGACCTTGCCATTGCCCTCGGCGACGACGTCCGCCTCAACGGCTTCGGCCTGCGCGGCAGCCTCGGTGGGCAGATGCGGGTGCGCGCCCGCCCGGGTCGCGAGATGACCGCGCGCGGCACCCTCAACGTCGCCGGCCGCTACAAGGCCTACGGCCAGGACCTGACCATCCGCCGCGGCGAACTGGGCTGGTCGAACAGCCCGGTCTCGGATCCGATCCTCGACATCCGTGCGATCCGCGAGATCGGCAACGTCACCGCCGGCGTCGATATCGGCGGCCGGGTCAGCGCACCGGAGGTCAGGGTCTGGTCCGACCCGGCGACCACCCAGTCCGATGCGCTCGCCTACCTGACCCTGGGTCGACCGCTGTCCAGCGCGACCAGCGCCGAAAGCGACCAGCTCACCGCCGCCAACGCCGCACTCGCCGCCGGCGGCAGCGTGCTGGCCTCGCAGATCGGCAGCAAGATCGGCCTCGACGAAGCCGGCGCAATGCAAAGTCGCACCCTCGGCAGTGTGTTCGGCGTCGGCAAGCGCCTGTCGCCGCGCCTGTACGTCGGCTATGGCGTGTCGATGGTCGGCGCCGGCACCGTGCTGACCCTCAAATACCTGCTCGGTCTGGGCTTCGATGTCGAGGTCGAAAGCGGCTCCCATGAAAGCCGTGCCTCGCTCAACTGGCGCAAGGAGAAGTAAGCTCGGTACTACTCCGCAACAGGTTCGCGATGGAAGCATGCCGACGACCACATCCAGGCCCGCAGGAAATGGATTGACTGCGCTGTTGCGCCATCGCTTTGCGGCTCAGCACCTGTCTACCGGCAAGGCGGAATCACCCCACGCCGCAGTGCGTCGCCTGCTTGCGGTGCAGGCGCAGGACTACCACGCGGCGTTGTGGGCGGTCGGGCTGCGCACGTCGGGAGCGACCGCGGCGACGGTGGAACAGGCGCTGTCCGAACGCCGGATCGTCCGCACCTGGCCGATGCGCGGCACCCTGCACTTGGTTGCCGCCGAGGACGTGCGCTGGCTGCAGGGCCTGCTGGCACCGCGCGCGCTGGCCCGCGACGGCAACCGCCACGAGCGCGAGTACGGACTGGACACGAAGGCCATGCGCGAATGCAGGCGCGCGGTCGAACGCATCCTCCGCGATGGCGAGCCGATGCCACGCCCGGCGTTGTATGCCGCGCTCGAAGCCGACGGCATCGCCACCGGCGGCAGTCGCGGCCTGCATATCCTGATGCGGCTCGCGCACGAGGGCCTGATCTGCCAGGGGCCGAGGGTCGGCAAGCAGCCGGGCTTCGTCTGGCTCGATGCCTGGCTGCCGCCAACGCCCCCGCTGTCGCGCGAGGAGGCGCTGGCCGAACTCGCCCGCCGCTACATCGCCGGTCATGGCCCGGCCACTGCGCACGACCTGGCATGGTGGTCGGGGCTCACCTTGACCGATGCCAAGGCGGCGCTGGCCTCGGTGACATCCGGGCTGGTCGGGCTCGATATAGACGGTATCCGTCATTGGCAGTCCCACAATGCCGCCGCCGCATCGTCTACGCGTGGTGTGCTGTTGTTGCCCGCGTTCGACGAATACCTGCTCGGCTACAAGGACCGCACCCCGGTGCTCGACCCCGACCACCACCGCAAGGTGTTCACCATCAACGGGCTGATCCATCCGACGGTGGTGGCGGGTGGCCGCGTGGCCGGCATCTGGCCGCGTGCGGCTGCGGAGTTCGAGCCGAACCTGTTCCGCCCGCTCGGCGAAGCGGAGACCCGCAGCCTGAAAACCGCATCAGAACGCCATGAGCAATTCTGGAAGCAGTAGGCATGTAGCCCACGTGCGACGCATCCGGGAATCCCGATTGCGTCCCGCTTACCCGGGCAAAGGCATCTGGCGATGCTCGACGGTTGCGCAGCATGCTTTCACAGCGGAGCCTGCATTCGCCAGGGCGACAGGGTGATGTCCTCCGGGCGCCCTTCGGGGTCGATGACGGGATTGGGGCGCTCGTGCGTCTTATCCTGTATCGGCCCACAGGAATATCCATGCCAGAGCTATCTCCCCAGCCGCAGGTTGTCGCGCCGTTTGAACAGTTGAATCGGCGTTTTCGCCCCGCATTGATGGCTTTCTTCCTGCGCCGGCTGGGCAGTCATGCTGAAGCCGAGGATCTGACCCAGGAGGTGTTCGTGCGGATCACCGCCATGGATGTCGGTCGCATGACCTCTTCCGAGGCCTATATCTTTCAGATGGCCGCCAACTTGCTGCGAGACCGCAGTCGAAGGGAGAAGGTACGCTTCGATTTCCGGGCCGATGCGATGGCCGATGAACAGTCCGGTCTGGACCTGCGCGAGCCGTCCCGTGTGGCTGCCAGCCGGCAGTCGCTTGAGAGATTGGAATCAGCGCTGCGTGCATTGCCCGATACGACGCGGAACATGTTTGTGCTGTACCGCCTTGAGCATGTGGATCGCCGTGATATTGCGGCCGCCTTCGGGACTTCGCTCAGTACTGTGGACCGGCACCTGGCCCGCGCCATGGCGCACCTGACACGTTCGATGAGGGACGACGAATGAAAGGGGCCGCATCTGCAAACGACTGCATCGATCAGGCCAGCGGCTGGTGTCTGCGCCTGTCCGAAGGCCCGTTGGACAATGATGAACTCGATCAGCTGCAAGCCTGGCTCGACGCCGACCCTCGCAACACCGAAGCTTTCGAGAACGCCGCTCGCGCCTGGCAGGCGTTCGAACAGGCAGGCAGCTCACCTGGGCTTGTGCGCCTGCGTCGCGATGCATTGGAGTCCTACAGCCGGGGCCAGGCCAAACGCTGGCACAGCCCCGCGCGTCCGTCCTGGTTGGTCCGGGCGACCATTGCGGCCTGCCTGCTGGTGGTGGTTGGTGTCGGACTTTGGTGGTCGGCGTGGCAACCGGACAGCTACCGAACTGGCCTGGGCGAGCGTCAGATGGTCATGCTTGATGATGGCTCGCAATTGTCGCTCGACGCGGATACCCGGGTGGACGTTCGTTATGGCCGCCACCGCCGTGAACTCTGGTTGCGTCAGGGGCGTGCACGCTTCCAGGTCGCGCACGACTCGCTTCGTCCGTTCAGCGTGTCGGCGGGTGACCGGCTGGTAGTCGCTACCGGAACGGAATTCAGTGTGGAGCTGCTGCAACGCGAGGTGCACGTCGTCCTTTACGAGGGCAGTGTGGAGGTGTTGGCCCGCAACGGCCGCAATGCAGAACCTGCACAGGCGGTCCAGGCTCTGAAAGCAGGCGGTGCAAGGCCGCGTCTCCTGCCTGGCCGTGAGCTCGTTGCCACCGTCGATTCCACCGAAACCCGCATTCACCAGGTCGATACGCGGCGCTCGCGTGCCTGGGAAAGCGGCCAGCTTGTCTTCAACGACGAGCCTCTGTCCGCGGTTGTCGCGCGTATGAACCGATATGCCGCGCAACCACTGGTCATCGTCGATGCCTCGATCGAGGGAATGCGTATCAGCGGCACCTTTGCTGCTGGGGATAGTGATGCCTTCGCCGAAGGCGTTACCGGAGTGTTCCCTGTCCAGGCGCGGGCACAGGACGGGCTGATCCTGTTGCAGGGTGTGGGGGACTAGGTTTCGCAGGATTCGGCTTGTCAATGGCAGTGACGTGATCGTGCCGTTCGTGCGTCTTACATCGCACATAGCGGAAACCGCATCCCGCGGTGCCGTTCCAGCAAGGGGATCCGCATGCCGTCCAAGCATCACCGCCACCTTCGTGGTCACCGCATTTCACTGGCGATCGTTTCTGCGCTGGCCCTGTCCGGAGCCGCGATTGCCCAGGAGAGTGGGAGCTCACCCGCTACCAGTCAGCAGGCCGGGCAGCACAGCTTTGACATCGCCGCCCAGCCACTGGCGGAGGCTCTGCAGGCATTCGCCCGCATCTCGCGGCAACAGGTGACATTCGACGCGGCCGCGCTTGCAGGCAAGATCGCCAATCCCGTTAGTGGGCGCTACAGCCCCTCCGAGGCCCTGCAGCGGCTGGTAGAGGGAATCGACGTTGAGATCCGCCGGGGCACACACGGCGTCTGGATCGTTCGTCCACTGCCACCTGCGTCCATCCCGGCGGCGGGCGTGGCGGAGATGGAAACCATCGTGGTGACCGGTACGCATATCCGCAACGTCGCGCCGACGGGGTCTCCCATTATCGTGATCGATTCCGAGGACATCCGGCGCAGCGGCTACTCCGGTACCGAGCAACTGTTGCAGGCGCTGCCCCAGAATTTCCGTGGTGGCGAGGCTGGCGCTTCGGCCGACGTCAACATGAGCCTGGGCTCGCAGCGCGGCTTCAACATGACTGCAGGCTCGGGCGTGAACCTGCGTGGACTTGGCGCCAATGCCACCTTGGTGCTGATCAACGGGCGACGCATATCGGCGTCGTCCGGCGGTACCTTCACCGACATCTCGATGATTCCGCTCGATGCCATCGAGCGCATTGAAGTGTTGGCCGATGGCGCTTCGGCTGTCTATGGCGCCGATGCGGTCGGAGGCGTGGTCAACATCATACTCAAGTCGGACTACGACAGCGCCGAGACCCGTTTGTCCTTCGGCGCCACCACGGAGGCCGGGCGCGACGAGTATCGTGTCTCACACAGCATGGGGCGCCAGTGGGACGACGGCAGCATGATGCTCACCGCCGATTACCTGCATCAGAGCCAGCTGATGGCCAGCGAGCGCAGCTTCACCGCAGACGTGCCTGCTCCAACCAGCCTGTTTCCGTCCAACAGGATGGCCAGTGCCGTGTTCAACGCCAGCCACGGGCTCACCGATGCGCTGACGCTCAAGGGTGACCTGCAGTACTCCCGCGCCGAACGTTTCCTGGTCACCACCAGTGGAAACATCCGCAACGAGAGCAACGTCACGCCGGTGCGCCGCAACGCGGCATTGACGCTGGACTACAAGCTGGCAAGCGACTGGAACGTCGCACTCGATCTGTTCGCCAGCGGGGAGGTCGCCCGCAGCCAGGTGCATTCCTATCTGCCCGACGGTACGCCAGGCTACGACTACCGGCATGTGCGCAAGCAGGAACAGCAAGGTATCGAACTCAAGGGAAGCGGCCGCTTGTTCGACACGCCTGGCGGGAGCATGCGGCTGGCCGTCGGAGTCAGCTACAAGAAAGAGGATTACCAGCGGACGATCGACCTGTGGTCCATCGACCATCGGGCCAATCGTGACAACACGTCCGCATTCGCCGAGCTGCACGTTCCACTGATCGGGAAAGACAATGCGAGTGCGGGCCTGCATCGCCTCGATCTCTCGTTTGCGATGCGTCATGACGATTACTCCGACTTCGGGAGTACCAGCAATCCACGGGTGGGACTGTCGTGGGCGCCCACCGAGCGCCTGACACTACGCACCAGCTACAGCACGTCATTCCGCGCGCCCGCGATCGGGGAGGAAGCGCGCTTCAGCAACGATGGATTGCTGGCTGCCCAGCTGCAGCCGTTCCTGGCAGCGGACGGTACTGAATGGGTGCCGGTCGTGGTGTGGCTCGGGTCGGAGGAGCTCCGGCCCGAGTTGTCCCGCAACCGGAGCATCGGGATCGACTGGAAGCCTGCGTTCGCCGACGGCCTGTCGCTTGCGCTGACCTATTACGACATCCGGTACACCGATCGCATCATGTTGCCGCCGTTCGAAATGGACATCCTTGGCGACCCGGAGTTGCAGGCTTTCGTACATCACTATGACGACCCGGCGCAGCTGCGGACGGAGGTCGAGGAGGCCGCCGCGCGCGGAATCCCGTTTCTCGACTACACCTTCGGTGAGTTCGGGGACGATCCACTGGAGGTGGCCACCACGGCTTACCGCTATATGTGGACCAACGCCCGGCGGGTGGACATGAGCGGACTCGATATGGAGATCCGCTATCCGATCCGGCGGAATGGTCACCACATCGAAGCTGGTCTCGATGCCAGTCTCATCCAGAAGATCGAGAACCGCCTGTCGCCTGCATCCACTCCGTTCGACATGGTCGGCACGTTCGGCAACCCGCCGAAGTTGCGTGCACGCGGATCGCTTGCCTGGTCGTACCAGGGCATCTCGACGGCGATGAACATCAACTACAACCACTCCTACACTGATACCAGTGGTCTGGCCGACCGCCCGATCCGGGCCTACACCACTGTCGACCTTGTCACACGCTACATGTTCGCGTCCGGCGGGAATCCGTTTTCCGACGGCCTGTCGGTGTCGTTGAACGTCACCAACCTGCTCGACGAGAAGCCGCCGTATATCGAAGCCGGCGGGCTTGGGTCGCATTACGATTCTGCCAATGCCAGTCCGTTGGGCAGGATGGTGCTCCTGCAGCTTGCAAAGCGCTGGTAGGAGGGTGCGCCGTATGTCCCGGATCATCCTGTGCGCCAGCCTGCTGACGGCAGCTCTGGTGGTAACCGCAGCACAGCCGCCCTCTCCCCGATTGGGGATTGGAGACGTGCCGCCACCTTTGTCGCCGATGGCCTGGATCAAGGGTAATCAGGTGACGGAGTTCCAGTCAGACCACGTGTACGTGGTCAGTTTCTTTGCCACCTGGTGCGGCGCGTCGCGCCAAGCGATGCCACTGATGAGCCAGCTCGCCCGGCAGCACGCCGGAGATCTGACCGTCATCGGTGTCAACGTCCGCGAATCCGAGCGGGGCGATCCCTCGGTCGAGTCGATATCGCGGTTCGTCGCGGAGCGCCCGGAAAGCTTCGACCATATCGTGGCGATGGACGACCCGATGACCGCGCCACTGTTCCAGAGTTGGATGCGGAGTGCGGACATGTACGGAACGCCCACCGCGTTCGTCATCGGGCGGGATGGCCGGATCGTCTGGATTGGCATTCCCATCGATGATCGCGCGGTCTATACCTTCGAGCAGGCGGTGGCTGATGCGGTTAGTGGATCGGTCAATCTGGATGCCTCGCGCGCCGTCCACGTCGAGACCGCGCGCGAGATTTCCGAATACCTGGAAGCTCGTGAGGTGTTGGCCGACGTCGATGCTGCGCGCATGCGTGGCGATCATGCCGCGACGTTGACCGCGATCGATGCCGTCGTCGCCGAACGACCCGAGTATCGTCACCGCACGCGCGATACCCGATTGTCGGCATTGCTGCACATCGATGAATCAAAAGCGCTGGCCTTCGCCGAGCAGGAGCTGGAATTCGTGTCCGCAGGTGAGTTGGCAGAACATCGGGGCAGGATCGCCGGCAGCATCGGTCGCACCGTCGCCGGCCATCCCGACCTGTCGCCCGCTGCCCAGGCGTGGGCGCTGTTCTATCTGCGGCAAGGGATTGAGGCCGAACCGGAAGGGTCCGGTGGAGTGCTCAACTGGTTGTCGTTGGCTGAGCTCGAGCACGCCCGCGGCCACATCGATCAGGCCATCGCCGCGCAGGAACGTGCGGTTCGCCTGGCCCGTACTGCGCGGGAAGTCACGGCCGAATCGTTGAAGGAGCTGGAACGAACGTTGTCGGAGTACCGGGCGCAACGCATGGACGGCGCGACCTCGCCGTAGCCGGAAGGTGTTGCCGTCGAATCGCGCACCAGGGAGTCGCTGGTCGGACAAGGCCGTGCGTCTTCAAAACCGGCGACCGTTTCCAGGCACTTCCAGCAAGCGTCTGGCCTACGCCACCCGACTGCGCCGCGCCCGCTCCAGGTGCACCAGCAGCAACGAGATCGCGGCCGGGGTCATGCCTGGGATGCGCTGCGCCTGGCCGATGGTCTGCGGACGCACGCGCTCGAGCTTGCCCTGCACCTCGGCCGACAGCCCGCGTACCTGCGCATAGTCGAAGCCGTCCGGGATCGCGGTGTCCTCGTGGCGGCGCGCGCGTTCGATTTCCTCGCGCTGGCGGTCGAGATAACCGGCGTACTTGACCCCGATCTCGACCTGTTCGGCCACTGCCGCGTCGTCGACGCCGGGGCCGATGCCGGGCACCGACGCCAGCTTCGCGTAGTCGAGTTCTGGCCGCTTGAGCAGGTCGCGCGCGTTGCTCTCGCGGCTGACCTCGACCCCGAGCGTATCGGCCAGCGCGCGACCGAGCGCGTTGTTCGGCGCCGCCCATAGCCTTCCAAGACGGGTGCTCTCGACCTCGATCGCCTCGCGCTTGGCCTCGAACCGCGACCAGCGTGCGTCGTCGACCAGGCCGAGTCCGCGCCCGACCGGAGTCAGCCTCAGGTCGGCGTTGTCCTCGCGCAGCTGCAGCCGGTACTCGGCGCGGCTGGTGAACATGCGGTACGGCTCGCTGGTGCCGTGGGTGGTCAGGTCGTCGACCAGCACGCCGAGGTAGGCCTGGTCGCGACGCGGGCTCCAGCCGTCCATGCCGCGCACGAAGCGCGCCGCGTTGACGCCGGCCAGCAGGCCCTGCGCGGCGGCTTCCTCGTAACCGGTGGTGCCGTTGATCTGGCCGGCGAAGAACAGCCCGGCGATGGCCTTGGTCTCCAGCGTGGTCCTGAGCCCGCGCGGGTCGAAGAAGTCGTATTCGATCGCGTAGCCGGCGCGGGTGATGTGGGCATGCTCGAAGCCGCGGATGCTGCGCACCAGTTCCAGCTGCACGTCGAACGGCAGCGAGGTCGAGATGCCGTTGGGGTAGATCTCGGCCACGTCCAGGCCTTCGGGTTCGACGAAGATCTGGTGGCTGGCCTTCTCGGCGAAGCGCACCACCTTGTCCTCGATCGACGGGCAATAACGCGGGCCGATGCCCTCGATCTGGCCGGTGTAGAGCGGGCTGCGGTCGAGCGCGGCGCGGATGATCTCGTGGGTGCGCTCGGAGGTATGGGTGATCCAGCACGGCACTTGGCGCGGATGGTCGGAGGTCGAGCCCATGAACGACATCACCGGGCGCGGGTCGTCGCCGGGCTGCTCCTCCATCACCGAATAGTCGAGCGTGCGGCCGTCGATCCGCGGCGGGGTGCCGGTCTTGAGCCGGTCGACCACGAACGGGCCCTCGCGCAGCTTATGGGCCAGCGCGACCGCGGGCGGATCGCCGGCGCGGCCGGCGGCATAGGTGGTCTGGCCGACGTGGACCTTGCCGGCGAGGAAGGTGCCGGCGGTCAGCACCACCGCGGGCGCCTCGAAGCGCAGCCCGGTCTGGGTGAGCACGCCGGTGACCTTCTTGCCGTCTCCGAATTCGATGTCATCGACCGCGGCCTGGAACAGGGTCAGTCCCGGCTGGCTCTCGACCGCGCGTCGGACGAAGGCGCGGTACAGCGCGCGATCGGCCTGGCAGCGGGTCGCCCGCACCGCCGGGCCCTTGCTCGCGTTGAGCCGGCGCCACTGGATGCCGGCGGCGTCGGCGGCGCGGGCCATCACCCCGCCCAGCGCGTCGATCTCCTTGACCAGATGGCCCTTGCCGATGCCGCCGATGGCCGGGTTGCAGCTCATCGCCCCGACCGTCTCGACGCTGTGGGTCAGCAGCAGGGTGCGCGCACCGGCCCGTGCCGCGGCCAGCGCAGCCTCGGTGCCGGCGTGGCCGCCGCCGACCACGATCACGTCGTATTGGTAGAAGCTTTTGGTCATGGGAGATCAGGCCCGGGTATCGGGACGGATTCTAGGCCAGAGCGGGTGTATCCGCCCGCAACGGCGCCGGGTTGGCATGCTTTCTGCATCTGTACCGATGCACCCGACGGGGCAGGCGCCATGCGCCGGCTGGAATTGGAACAGGGGCTGGCCAAGTGCCCGCCGGGGAAGCACAAGGGCCGAATGTCGGGGGACATTCGGCCCTTTTTTTGTTTGGCGTCGCCAAACAAAGAACCCAAAGTTCTGCTGCGCAAAACTGTTGGGCCCCGAGGCGTTAACTTCCGATCCCCCGCCCCTTCGGGGCGCCCCTCGCATGGCCTAGCCGCTTCGCGTCAAGGCCACCCCAAGGTTTGCTGTCGCAAACCTCGGGCCCCGGTGCGTACTTCCGATCCCCCAACCCACGCCTACGGCGTGAGTCGCCCCCTTACCAAGGGGGCTAAAAACCATGCCACGTCATGCTGCTGCCATCGTCGGATGGCCTTCGACCTTTCTGGTGGCGAGCCCCCTTGGTAAGGGGGCGCGCCGAAGGCGCGGGGATTGGAGGTGCTAGCTGGGGCCCAAGCATTCGCGCAGCGAATCTTGGGGATGTTTCGTGCGAAAGCGCGGAACATCAGCACGTCGCGAATCCTGGGGGGCGCCTTGGGCTTCAACACAAGGCGCCGACGTCCGACGGGGACGGAACAGGGGGGATCCGTGATTCCTCGCCGGACGCCGACATCGACGCTTGCATCTACGCACCCGCCCTGCGGGTGCTGGCCTGACCAATATTGCGTCGCAATACGACGCTGCGGGTCACGCGGGGCTAACTGTGCGCCCTCAATGACGGATACGTCAAGCGACGGCCGTCACGGCCAGATCGATTGGCCGGACCCGGGTCTCAGGGTTCGATTTCGCGGATCCGCTTGGCGTCCTGGCGCTCCGTGCTGCGGGGCCTGGGCTGGTAGGTCGCGCGCGGCTGGACCGGGCGCGGCTGGGCGCTGGGGGTCGGTCCGACCTGCTGTCCGACCTGCCGCGGGGCCGGGGTATCCAGCCGCGGGCGGCGCTTCTCGCGCTCGATCCGGTCAAGGTCGCGCCACGGGGCCTTGCCATGGCCGTCGCCCGGCCGATGGCTGGGCGGCTTCCCGCTCACCGGCGGCCGGTGCGGGTACACCGGGTAGTACGGATAACGCGGGTAGGAGTAGTACGGGCGGTGCGGGCGGTAGTAGCGGTACGGGTAATGGCCGTAGGAATACACCCCGTACGGATGGAGGCTGTACGGGTAGTAGCCGTAGCCACCGTAGTACTGGTACTGGACCGACGGGCGGCCGTAGTAGTAACCGCCGCCGTCGGCGCGGTAGTTGTAGCCACTGACGCAGCCGCCAAGCAGGGTGACGGCAAGCGCGGGTGCGAGTACGCGGATCAGCAATGTACGGGTCATATCCGGAGCCCCCCGGTTCTGAGGATTTCACCATGGGCCGGACGCATTGAACTCGCGCTTAACTCCAGCCAAATAGGCGGGAATCATGTCGCTGGCGTACAGCTGGCGTGGCCCGTCGTTGCAGACGGCACCGGGCCGATGCGAGCATGCTGTCCCACGTCGGTCGGGCCCCATCATGAACCTGCATCGCGCCTCGGGCCAGTGGCGCCTCGGCCTGTCCCTGTCCCTGTTCACCGCCCTGTGCTGGGCAACCCTGCCGATCGCGCTGAAGATCGTGCTGGAAGAGGTCGATGCAATCACCCTGACCTGGTTCCGTTTCCTGGTCGCGACCGTGATCACCGGTGGCTGGCTGGCCGCACGCGGTCGCCTGCACGGCTACGGCGCCCTCGGCGGCAGCGGCTGGCTGATGCTGCTGGTCGCCGGGCTGATGCTGCTGGGCAATTACGTGTTCTACCTGCTCGGCGTGCAGTACACCACGCCGGCCAATACCCAGCTGCTGATCCAGCTGGCACCGCTGCTGATGGCGTTGGGCGGGATCTGGGTGTTCGGCGAGCACTTCCGTGCCGCGCAGTGGCTGGGCCTGTTGCTGCTGGTGACCGGGCTGGTGCTGTTCTCGTGGGAGCAATGGCAGGGCGCGCAGGGGGAAGGCTATCTGTTCGGATCGTCGCTGGTGGTGATCGCGGCGGTGGTCTGGGCCGGCTACGCGCTGCTGCAGAAGCAACTGCTGCTCAAGCTCGGTTCGATGCGGATCCTGCTCGGCATCTATGCCTTGTCGACGCTGGCGCTATGGCCGTTCGCGAGCCCATCCGCGCTGCTCGACCTCGACCTTGCACTCTGGCTGCTGCTCGGCTACTGCGCGCTCAACACGATCGGGGCCTACGGCGCCTTCGCCGAGGCACTCGCGCATTGGGAAGCCTCGCGGGTGTCGGCAGTGCTGGCGACCACGCCACTGCTGACCATCGCCGCCTCGGCGCTGGTCGCGGTGCTGTGGCCGGGCTGGCTGGCGCCGGAGCGGATTGCCTGGCTGGGCTGGACCGGTGCCGGGCTGGCGGTGGCCGGTTCGGCCGTGGTCAGCCTGATGGGGCGGCGCGCGACCGCGGTGGCGACCGTGCCGCCGCAGCAGCCGCCAGCTGAAACGACACGGTAGGCTATCGGCATGAATACCGCCGCGACCAACGCTTCATTCGCCGAGCCGGCACTGCGGGCGCCCACCCACGGCGACGTGCTCGCCGCCGCCGCGCGGATCGCCCCGCATGCGCACGTCACCCCGGTAATGCGTTCGCACGCACTCGATGCGATGGCCGGCTGCGAGCTGCATTTCAAGTGCGAGAACCTGCAACGCGCCGGCGCGTTCAAGTTCCGCGGCGCCTGCAATGCGGTGTTCTCGTTGTCCGACGAGGAGATCGCACGCGGCATCGTCACCCAGAGCTCCGGCAACCACGGCGCCGCGGTGGCATTGGCCGCGCGCCTGCGCGGCACCACCGCCACCGTGGTCGCGCCGCACAGCACGCCGAAGATCAAGCTGGCGGCGATTGCCGGCTACGGGGCGCGCATCGTGCCCTGCGACACCCTCCAGGCTTCGCGAGATGCGGTCACCGCCGAGGTGCTGGCCGAGACCGGTGGCGTGCTGGTGCATCCGTTCAACGATGCGCGGGTGATCGCCGGCCAGGGCACCGCGACATTGGAACTGCTCGCCGCCGTGCCCGGCCTCGATGCGCTGGTCGCGCCGGTCAGCGGCGGTGGCCTGCTGTCGGGCACTTGCCTGGCCGCGCGTGGCATCGACCCGGCGATCGAACTGTTCGGTGCCGAGCCCGAAGGTGCGCGCGACGCCCATGACTCGCTGCAGTGCGGCCAGCGCATTACCGGTCGCGTCGCCGACACCGTCTGCGATGGCCTGCGATCCGAACTGGGCACCCTGACCTTCCCGATCCTGCGCGAGCACCTGCGCGACATCCTGCTGGTCGACGACGCTGCGGTGATCGCGGCGATGCGGCTGATCTGGGAGCGGATGAAGCTGGTGGTCGAGCCATCGGCCGCGGTTCCCCTGGCCGCGGTGCTGGCCCGGCGCGAACGTTTTGCCGGACGCCGGGTCGGGCTGGTGCTGTCGGGCGGCAACGTCGATCTCGATGCACTGGCGTCGCTGTTCGCCAGCATGTGATGGATGGATTTCAAGCTTGATGTGAAGCACGCGTGAAGAGTCGTGCAGATCACATTGTGCTGATTCATTTGTGATGTCAGTTGGATTTTTTTGCCGGCCTTGCTGGCAGGCTGAACGGCGAAGGTGCGAGTTCAGATGGCGGACTCCGATGGGGATAGCGGACCGCGCCACACCGGCAATCGAACGAACCGCATAGACGAGAGCTGCTGGATGCCTGGGGGTGGCGGATGGTGGATGTGGAGTTTCGTCTGGTCTCCGACCAACGCGAAGGGTTGCTGCTTGCGCTTGGACAAACGGTGATCGCCAATGGTTTCACCCTGCTCCGGCAACGGATGAGCAGCTGCCCGGATGGCGTGCAGCTGACGATGCTGGTGCGCGGAGCCGAAGAGAATCTCCTGCTGCTCGAAGAGCATCTCGGCACCCATCACCTGGTGAAGAGCTTCGAATCGGGACCGCCCGGCGAGATGCTGGCCGCATCGTCATTTGCCGCATCGACGCCTGCTGCCGCGCCCGCGCCGGTCGCTGTCCCTGTGGGAGCGGCCAGGCCGTCTTCGATCGCGACCGAGCGGGCCGAAATCGTGCTGCCGCAGCTGGCGCGCAGCTATCCGAACATCAACATCCTGGTCCGTGCGCTGGACAAGGAGCTGCCGACCACGCAGCGCGCGCCAACCCTGCACCACGTCGGCCACCGCGTCGGGGCCTGGGTCTACAAGCGCGAATACGCGCTGGGCGGACACCTCAGCCTGCACGATGCATTGCGCCGGATCGCATTGCCGGCGGTCGGCGAGCTGGTGCACGTGCGGATCGATGGCGATGCATTGGTGGTCGACAACAGTCCGTACTGCCGGCCGGGCCAGGGCGCCGGTTGCCACTTCCTGCGCGGCATGCTCGAAGGCCTGTTGGGTGGGGCGCATGGGACCCGCGGACTGGTTGCCGTCGAGCGCACGTGCCGGGGCGACGGCGCGCAGGCGTGCCGGTTCGAGTTCAGCCATTGAGCATCTGATCCGCGTGCGTCGCGGGAACAGCCCGCATCACGCGGCAATCCGGTCGAAGGCGGAGGCGTCCTCCGCTGTCCAACAACGCGTTCAACCAAAGGGGAGGTTGCCATGCCACACGATCACGCGATCCAGTGCGTCCACGAGCCGTTCCTGATCGCACTTTCGTTCCTGGTCTCGGTTCTGGGCTCGTTCACCGCGCTGCAGTTGGCCGTTGCGATCCCGGCGGCCGATACCGTCGCGCAGCGCTGGCGCGCGGTCGTCGCCGCAGGCGCGGCGATGGGCGGCGGCGCGATCTGGGCGATGCATTTCATCGCCATGCTCGCCTGCAACATGGATGTGCCGGTGACCTACGACATCGGCCTGACCGTGCTGTCGGCGCTGGTCGGCATGGCCTCGTGCATGGCCGGGCTGGCGATCGCCGGCACCGGTGTGTTCGGCTGGAGCAAGCTGGTCCTGGCCGGGGTGTTCATGGGCATGGGTGTGGGCGGCATGCACTATTCCGGCATGGCGGCGATGCAGATGCCGGCCGACACCCACTACGACATGACCCTGGTCGCAGCCTCGCTGACAATTGCGATCGTGGCCTCGATCGTCGCGCTATGGCTCGCCTTCAATCTGCGCGGCTGGGTGCAGATGCTGGGCAGTGCGGTGGTGATGGGTATCGCCGTCTGCGGCATGCACTACACCGGCATGGCCGCGGCGAGCTTCATCCCCAACGGGGCCGGGCCCGAAGTCCTGGCCGGAGGCATGGGTGGCGAGTACCTGGGCATGGGCATCTTCGCCGTGACCACGGTGGTGTTGGCCGCCATGCTGGCGACCAGCCTGGTGCGCCAGCGCCAGCGCGAACTCGTGCAGATCTGAACCCGCCCGGGGTCGGGTGACTGGCAAAGGCCCGCCATGCGGGCCTTTGTCGTCGTGGGCGCATAATGACGGTTCCGCACCGCTGCGTAAGCCGCAATGAGAATCGACGGAACCCGCAGTCACGACCGCACCACCGAACAGGTGCTCAGCTACTACGCCGCGTTCAACCGCGGCGACTGGGACGCGATGCTGGACCTGCTCGACGACGGCGTGGCCCATGACCTCAATCAGGGCGCGCGCGAGATCGGCCGGGACGCGTTCGCGGCCTTCCTGCAGCGGATGGCCCGCTGTTACCGCGAGCAGTTGCGCGACATCGTGGTGATGGTGTCGCCGGACGGCAGCCGTGCGGCGGCCGAATACGTGGTGCATGGCGAATACATCGCCGACGACGAAGGATTGCCACCGGCGCATGGGCAACGCTACGTGCTGCCGGGCGGGGCGTTCTTCGAGCTGCGCGAGGGTCGCATCGCCCGGGTCAGCAACTACTACAACCTGCAGGACTGGATCGCCCAGGTCGGCGGCTGATCACCGGCTGATCGCGGGCCGCGCCCGGGAGTCTCTACGAGATTTGGCTGCGCCCGCCTTGGGCCTCTCCGCGCAGGTTTCCATGCCCCCGTTCGCACCTGCGGCGCGAATCGCTTCCCTTGTCAGGGCAACGCTGAAAGTGGTCGCCCCGGCGAGAGCCGGGGTCCAGCCCGCCGACAGGTGCCGACGCCGCTACAGGGAAGACATGTCGGCGAGCATCGTCAGCCCCTGGCTGAGCAGCAGCCGGGTGACCGCCGCGCGTTCGGCCTGCGGTTGTCCTTCCAGCGCGGTGGTCAGCTGGGCGACCGCCCGGCAGCGGGCATCGGCATCGTTGCCGTTGAGTGCGGCGGTGAAACCATCGTTGAGGAAGGTGGCGCGTACCGCGGCGGCCTTCAGCGCCTGCCCGGCGGCCTCGGCGTCGTAGGGCTGCGGCTTGCCCTGGGCCGAGCTCATCAACACCAGCAACACGGCGTTGGCCAGGCGTTGGCGGCTGGCGTCGCCGAGGCTGAGGGCGGCCCGGTTGAGGCCGTCCAGGCTGCGGTCGCCGCCGGGTTCGAACAGGCCGCACAACGCACGCGATTCGTTCTCGTCCTGCAGGCTGCGGTGCACGGCCTGGAACAGCGCATCGACGGCCGGGTCGGGCGCGCGCTGCAGCAGGTCGGCGCCGTTGCCTGCGAGTACGGACGGGTCCACGCCCCAGGCCTCGATCATCGCGCGGGCGTCGGCGCCGGGCGGCGGGGTGGCCGTGGCCGGGCGGCTGGCCGCGGTCAACAAGGCGATGGCGAGGCCGAGCGAGCAGAGGGATGAAACGGCGAATGGTCGGAACAGGGTGCGCATGGTCGGGGCGATCGGCTGGAAATGGCGACTGGATGAAGTCACGGCCGAATCTAGTCCCGTGCGGCTGAACCGTGACGCGCCGCAGCCGGGAACTTTTCGCGGGATCCCGGGAATGCTGAAGCGCGCTTCAGGCGCCCCGATCGCTGCGCAGGCGCCGGGTCGCGCGGGGATTGCCGGCCGCGGCGCGGGCGGCGACCAGGCTGAAGGCGACGATGCCGGCGATCACCAGCAGCGCGCCCCCCAGTGCGCGTCCCTGTGGCCATGCTTCGCCGAGCCAGAGCACGCCGAACAGGGTCGCGAACAGGATCTCGGCCGCCTGCATCGCCTCGGCCGCGGCCAGCGCCGTCGGCTCGTTGCGGACCATGCCGGTGGCCTGGAAGAACAGCACCGTGGCAATGATGCCGGCGCCGACCGCGACGCCCGCGGCCAGCCACACCTGTGCGATCGACGGCGGTCCGGCCACGCTCCACGCGTACACGGCGATCGCCAGCCACAACGGCTGGCTGGCCAGGGTCATGCCGAACACGCGCTGGGTCGCGTTGAGCGGCTCGCCACTGCGCTCCAGGTGCAGCAGCAGGCCGCGGTTACCGAGCGGGTAGGCGAACGCGGCGACCGCCACGCAGGCCAGCGCGATCCAGCCGTCGCGGCCGAGCGCGCCGCCGCCGTGGCCGAACTGCATCAACAGCACGCCCGCCACCACCACCAGCCCGACGGCCAGCGCGGGCAGCGGTATGCGCGCGCGCTGGTCCTTGTAGAGGAACGGCGCGCACAGCATTCCGGCGATCACGGTCAGCTGGAAGGTGCCGGCGATCAACCACGACGGCCCGCTTGCCGCCGCGTAGGTCAGGCCGGTGTAGAACAGCACGAAGCCGATCCCGCTCCAGGCCAGCCACGGCCCGGGATGGGCGCGGATCGCCCGCCACACCGGCGCCGCGCCGCCCTGCCAGCGCATCAGCGGCCACAGCAGCGGCAGGGTGATCAGGTAGCGCAGCGTCGCCGTCCACGCCCAGTGCCCGCCATCGACCGCGGCGGCGCGGTTGAGCACGTAGGTGCTGGTGAAGAACAACGCCGAGGCCAGGGCGATGGCGACGGCGAGCAGGGCGGTGCGGCGGCTCGACATGGGGTCAGTGTGCGCGGTCCAGGGCGTGCCGGTCATGGCGATGGCGACAACTGTGCACTCAGCGTCGCCGGATCGGGATGCCGTGCGCGGGCAGCCGCACCTCGTCGACGTCGCCGATCCGGATCGGCGCACCCGGCGGCGGGCCCCAGGCGTGGGCGTAGATCACTTCCCAGGTCGCCGGCAGTTGCCCCGCATGCGGGGTGCCGGATGCGCCGCGCAACGGTTCGTAGGCCTGCGCGGCGCGGGCGAAGCGGGCGCGTCCGGTCAGGCTGCGGCGGCGCTCGCGCATCGCGTTGGTGGCGCCGAGCGTGCGCAGTTCGCGCATCAGGTCGGCGAGATCGGGGTGGCCGCGGGTGAACTCGTCGCGGTCGAGCACCGGGTCCTTGAAGCCGGCCGCGATCAGCGCGTCGCCGAACTGCGCGATCGACGGGAACAGGCTCACGTGCGGCGCCTCGTCGGCTTCGGCGAAGGCGCCGCGCAGTTCGTACAGGGTGTCCGGGCCGAAGGTCGAGACCAGCAGCAGGCCGCCGGGCTTGAGCACGCGGCGGAAACCGGCGAACACCGCCGGCAGGTCCTCGACCCACTGCAGGCACAGGTTGGAGAACAGCACGTCGACGCTGGCATCGGCCAGCGGCAGCGCGCGCGCGTCGGCGCAGACCGGTTCGGGTGCGCGTGCGCCGCCGAGCCAGCGCGGACGGCCGGCGCCGGGCAGTTCGGCGGCATGGCCGCGCGCTGCCATGGCCATCGGAAGGGCCAGGTCGAGCGCGATCACCCGCGCCTTCGGCCAACGCTGCTGCATCGTCACCGCGGCATGGCCGGGGCCGCAGCCGACATCGACCACGCACTGCGGTGTCAGTCCGACCGCGGGGTCGGCGAGGTAGTCGAGCGATTCCATCAGTCGCGAGGCGACCTCGCGCTGCAGCGCGGCGGCATCGTCGTAGTGCGCGGCCGAGCGCGAGAACGCGCGGCGGACCTGGCGGTGGTCGAACATCGTCAAGCTCCTTCCCCCGCTTGCGGGGGAAGGTCGGGATGGGGGCGGCCCTCACCCCGACCCTCTCCCGCAAGCGGGAGAGGGGGAAGTGCGTGCATGAAACTGTCGATCTCGCGCGCCACTTCATCCGCCGCGCCGAGGAACGGCGCATGGCCGGCATTGCCGATCACCACGCTGCGCGCATCCGGTGCCAGTGCGGCGGCGGCCGGCATCGCCCCGGCCGGAACCAGCCGGTCGCGGCGACCGCTGATCCACAGGCTCGGCACCTGCAGGCGTGGCAGTTCATCGCGCAGATCGAGCCGGTCGAGCAGGGCCAGGCCCTCGTGCAGGGTGCGCTCGGCCGGTTCGCCGCGTTCGAAGGCGTGCGCCTTGAGGTCGCGCAGTTCCTCCTGCGCGCTGGCCGAGCCGAGTGCCTCCAGTGCGAGGAAGCCTTCCAGCGTGCCGCGGAAGTCGCGCCGCAGCGCATCGCCGAAATCGCGGAACAGGTTCGGGCCGACACCATGCGGCCAATTGTCGCCGGCGACGAAGCGCGGCGAGCTGGCGACCATGACCACGCCGCGCACCGTTTCGGGATGGTCGAGCGCGGCGCGCAGGGCGAACTGGCCGCCCAGCGACCAGCCCAGCCAGACCGCGTCCGGGATCGCGCCGACCAGCTCCGATGCGAGCGCTTCCGGCGCCAGCGGCGCATCGGAATCGCGCGCGTGGCCGTGGCCGGGCAGGTCGACCAGGTGCAGGGTATGGCGGTCGGCGAGTCGTTCGACCAGCGGCGCGAACAGGCCGCCGTGCATGGCCCAGCCGTGGATCAGCGCCAGCGAAGGTCCGCTGCCGCGGGTTTCGATATGCATGGGGGAGGGGGTTTCAATTTGCTGCGGTGTGCTCGCGTGCGGGCGGCATGATACGCGCACTGCGTTCGCGGGCCCGTTCCAGCGCCACCACCAGGCCGTCGACATCGCCGACGCCATGCAGTGCCGACAGCGTGACCCGCAACCGGGCGCGGCCTTCGGGCACGGTCGGCGGGCGGATCGCGCCGACCCAGTAGCCGTCGTGTTCCAGCGATTTCGACATCGCCAGCGCGCGGACGTCGTCGCCGCAGACCACCGGCTGGATCGGGGTGTCCGATTCCATCAGTTCCAGGCCGACGCGGCTGGCACGCTCGCGGAAGCGCGCGACCAGCTCGGCCAGCTTGTCGCGGCGCCAATGCTCGCTGCGGGCGAGTTTGACCGCGGCCAGCGTCGCCGCGGCCTGGGCCGGCGGCAAGGCCGTGGTGTAGATGTAGGGGCGCGCGGTTTCGGCGAGATGGCCGATCAGGTCTTCGTCGCCGAGCACCACGGCGCCATGGCCGCCCAGCGCCTTGCCGAGCGTGGCCAGCTGCAGCGGAACTTCATGAATGCCGAGCTTGGCGCCGGCCACGCTGCCGCGGCCGTCGGGGCCGACCACGCCGACGCCATGCGCATCGTCGACGTACAGCAATGCCCGTTGCACGCGCGCGACCAGGGCGAGCTGGCGCAGCGGGGCGATGTCGCCGTCCATGCTGAACACGCCATCGGTGGCCAGCATCGCCATGCCCGTGGGCACGTTGCGCAACTGCCGGATCGCGCCCTCAGGATCGGCGTGCGGATAGCGGCGCAGACGGCAGCCGGCCAGGCGCGCGGCATCGATCAGGCTGGCGTGATTGAGGCGGTCCTGCACGCACACCGACTCGTCATCGAGCAGTGACTGCACCACCGCGAGGTTGGCGAGATAGCCGCTGCCGAATAACAACGCGCGCGGCGCGCCGATCCAGTCGGCCAGTTCCTTCTCCAGCGCATCGTGCAGAACGTGGTGGCCGCAGACCAGGTGCGAGCTGGTGCCGCCGGCGCCCTCGCGCGAGGCCGCGTCCTGCAACGCGCCGACCACCGCGAAATGCTGCGACAGGCCGAGGTAGTCGTTGCTGCAGAAGTTCAGCAGGTTGCGGCCATCGACCACGCAGCGGGCGCCGTCGCGCTGGCTGACGCTGCGGCGCACGCGGGTACGCTGGGTCGCGGCGCGCTGTTGGCGTGCCTGCTGGACAAGTTCATGCCAGGACGGACGGCTCATGACAGTCGTGACCCGCCGGACACGGCTTCACGCGGCGCACGGGCGCGCTTGCCCGTCAATCGCATGCGCCTCGACGATGTCGGCATGTACGGTACTGCCATGAGTATTGTCCCCCTGCTCATGGATCTGCATCGGTCGCAGGCCCAAGCGTTGGAACAATGCCATATCGCGCTCGGTGTCGGGGTTACCGGTCGTCAGCAATTTCTCGCCGTAGAAGATGGAATTGGCCCCGGCGAGGAAGCAAAGCGCCTGCAACTCGTCGCTCATGGCCTCGCGGCCGGCCGACAGCCGCACCATCGAGCGCGGCATCAGGATCCGCGCCGCCGCGATCGTGCGGACGAACTCGAACGGGTCCAGCTCGACGGTGCCGGCCAGCGGCGTGCCCTCGACCTGCACCAGACGGTTGATCGGGACCGAGTCCGGGTGCGCGGGCAGGTTGGCCAGGGTCTGCAGCAGGCCGGCGCGCTGCTCGCGGCTCTCGCCCATGCCGACGATGCCGCCGCAGCAGGTCTTCATGCCGGCATCGCGCACGTGCCCGAGCGTGTCCAGGCGGTCCTGGAACTCGCGGGTGTGGATGATCTCGTTGTAGAACTCCGGCGCGGTGTCGAGGTTGTGGTTGTAGTAGTCCAGCCCGGCCTCGCGCAGCGCGCCGGCCTGCTCGCCCGACAGCATGCCCAGGGTCGCGCAGGTCTCCAGCCCGAGCGCCTTCACCTCGCGGATCATTGCCGCGACCTTGGGAATGTCGCGGTCCTTGGGCGAGCGCCAGGCCGCGCCCATGCAGAAGCGGCTTGCGCCGGCGGCCTTGGCCTGGCGGGCCTTCTCGACCACCGCCTCGGTGCTCATCAGCTTGGTCGCATCGACCCCGGTGTGGTAGCGCGCCGCCTGCGGGCAGTAGCCGCAGTCCTCCGGACAGCCGCCGGTCTTCACCGAAAGCAGGGTGCTGACCTGGACCTCGGCGGGATCGAAATTCTCGCGGTGGACGCTCGCGGCGCGGTGCAGCAGCTCCGGGAACGGCAGCTCGAACAGGGCGCGGACCTCGCCACGCGTCCAGTCATTGCGGAGCGGCTCGTGGCGGGGGGCGGGAGAAGCACTGACAGCGGACATGGCGGTTTTCCGACAGACACGGCGGGACAGGGGCGCCAGTCTGGAAAGCATGTCCGAGGCTGTCAACCAGAACATGCTGCGCCGGGTTTACGACTGGATCGCCAGCGCCGGCCCGTTGTGGCCGTCCCGCTGCCTGGTCTGTGGCGAAGCCTGCCCGGGCCGCGGGCGGGGTGAAGCGCCGATGTCGCCGCTGGAGGGCATCTGCCCGCCCTGCGCCCGCGCGCTGCCATGGAACCGCCATGCCTGCGACCGTTGCGCGTTGCCACTGCCGGCCATCGACGCCGGCACCACCTGCGGCGCCTGCCTGCGCCGGCCGCCGCCGCTCGCGGCCTGCCGGGCCGTCTTCGTCTATGGCTTCCCGCTCGACCGGCTGCTGCCGCGGGCGAAGTTCCACAAGGACCTGGCTGCGAGCCGGCAACTTGGCCGGTGGATGGCTGGTGCGCTGGAGGATCTCCTGGCCGCCGACGAACGGCCGCAGGCAGTGGTGCCGTTGCCGCTGCATCGCGGCCGCCTGCGCGGGCGTGGCTACGACCAGGCGCTGGAGTTGACCCGGCCGCTCGCGCGCCGGCTCGGCCTGCCGCTGCGCGACGACCTGCTCAGGCGCGTGCGCGCCACCGCCCCGCAGTCGCGCCAGGATGCCGCCGGCCGTCGCCGCAACCTGCGCAACGCCTTCATCGTGCCGGCCGGAGTGGCCGTGCCGGCACATGTGGCCATCGTCGACGACGTGATGACCACCGGCGCGACCCTGCACGCGGCCGCGAGCGCATTGCGCCGGGCCGGGGTGGCCCGGGTCGATGCCTGGGTCTGCGCGCGGGTGCCCTAGGCGACCTGCACCACCCGCAGCGGGTTCTTCCACTCGGCCAGCAGTTCGGCCTCGCGGGCCTTGGCCTTGGCCAGGTGCGCTTCCTTGACGTGGCCGTAGCCGCGGATGTGCTCGGGGATCGAGGCGATCTCGGCGGCGAGGGCGACGTTGCCGGCATCGAGTTGCGGCAGCAGCGACTCGATCGTCCACACGTAGTCGCCGATCAGCTGCCGCTCCATCTTCCGCTCCTCGGTGTAGCCGAAGATGTCCAGGCGGCCGCCGCGCAGCCTGCGCAACTTCGCCAGCCACTTGAACGCGGTGAACACCCACGGGCCGTACTCGCCCTTGACCAGCTCGCCCTTGTCATTCTTCTTCGCCAGCAGCGGCGGGGCGAGGTGGAACTTGAGCTTGTAGTCGCCGTCGAACTGCTGCTCCAGCCGGCGCTTGAACTCGCCGCTGGTGTACAGCCGCGCGACCTCGTACTCGTCCTTGTAGGCCATCAGCTTGAACGCATAGCGCGCGACCGCCTCGGTCAGGTCGGTGCTGCCCGGCGCCTTGCCCTGCTCGGCGTCGCGCACGCGGCTGACGAAGCTGCTGTAGCGCGCAGCGTAGGCGGCGTCCTGGTAGTCGGTGAGGAAGGCGACGCGGCGCGCGATCAGTTCGTCGAGCGAACGCGACAGGCGCTCGTCGTCGAGCGGCAGGAAGGCGACGCTGTCGGCATCGGACCGGGCATCGCCGAAGGCATTCTTCAGATGGCGCAACTCGTCCTCGTCACGGCTGATGCGCGGCGCCGAGGTCGCGCCCCATTCGGTGCTCTCCCATGCGCCCGGCTCCAGCATCGGCAACACGTTGGCGTGTTCGGCCGCCGGCGCGCTCGGCGCGATGCCGGCAGCGGCGAGCACCGCAGGCAGGTCGATCGCGGCCAGCCGGCCCCAGGCGAACGCGGTCTTGTTCATCTCGATCGCAGCGCCGTTGAGCTCGACCGCACGCATCAGCGCGTCGAAGGTGATCGGCACCAGGCCCAGCTGCCAGGCATAGCCGAGCAGGAACAGGTTGCTGCCGATCGCATTGCCGAGCAGGGCGGTCGCGACCTGGGTCGCGTCGACCACGTGCGGCGCCCCGTCACCCATGGCAGTAGTGATCGCCTGGATGATGTCGTTGGCCGGAAACTCCATGTCCGGGCGGGTGGTGAAGGTGCCCGGCATCGCCTCGTAGCTGTTGAGCACGACCCGGCTGCGGCCCTCGCGGATCTTCGACAGCGCCCAGTAATCGTTGACCACCACCATGTCGCAGCCCAGCACCAGGTCGGCCTCGCCGGCGGCGATGCGCACGGCGTGGATGTCCTCGGGCGTCTTGGCGATGCGGATGTGCGTCGTGACCGCGCCGCCCTTCTGCGCCAGCCCGGTCTGGTCGAGCACGGTCGCGCCCTTGCCCTCCAGGTGGCCGGCCATGCCGAGCAGCGCGCCGATCGTGACCACGCCGGTACCGCCGACGCCGGTGATCAGGATGTTCCAGGGCTGGTCGAGCGACGCCAGCTGCGGCATCGGCAGGTCGTTGAGGCGATCCTTGGCCGAGGCCGCCGCTTTCTTCTTCTTCAGGTCACCGCCCTCGACGGTGACGAAGCTCGGGCAGAAACCGTTGACGCAGGAAAAGTCCTTGTTGCAGTTGCTCTGGTCGATCTCGCGCTTGCGGCCGAACTCGGTCTCCTTCGGCAGCACCGACACGCAGAACGACTTCTTGCCGCAGTCGCCGCAGCCCTCGCAGACCAGCGAGTTCACCACCACGCGCTTGGCCGGGTCGACCATCTTGCCGCGCTTGCGGCGGCGGCGCTTCTCGGTCGCGCAGACCTGGTCGTAGATCAGCACGCTCACGCCCTTGACCTCGCGCAGGCGCTTCTGCACCGCGTCGAGCTCCTTGCGGTCGAAGAACTCCACATCGTTCGGGAACAGCTCGCGCTTGCGCCACTTGGTGATGTCGTCCGACACCACCACGATCGTATGCACGCCCTCGCTGCGGACCTGCTGCGCGATCTGCGGCACGCTCAGGGTGCCGTCGACCGGTTGGCCGCCGGTCATCGCGACCGCGTCGTTGTAGAGGATCTTGTAGGTGATGTTCACGCCGGCGGCGATCGACTGGCGGATCGCCAGCGAGCCGGAGTGGAAGTAGGTGCCGTCGCCGAGGTTCTGGAACACGTGCGGCGTATCGGTGAACGCCGCCTGCCCGGCCCAGGTCACGCCTTCGCCGCCCATGTGGGTGAAGGTGTCGGTGCTGCGGTCCATCCAGGTGACCATGTAGTGGCAGCCGATGCCGCCGAGCGCGCGCGAGCCCTCCGGCACCACGGTGGAGGTGTTGTGCGGGCAGCCCGAGCAGTAGTGCGGCACGCGCGGGAACTGCGCCCGCGGCAGCGCCAGCGCCGACTCCTTCTGTTCCATCCAGCGCAGCACCTCGCGCATCTGTTCGCTGTCGTGGAATTTCTGGATGCGCCGCGCGATCACGCCGGCGATGCGCGCCGGGGTCAGCTCCGAGGTCGAGGGCAGGATCCACTCGCCGGCCTCGTCGTACTTGCCGACGATGCTTGGCCGCTGGCCATGCCCAAGCTCGAAGTCGAAGTTGTAGAACAGCTCCTTCATCTGGCTCTCGATGAAGGCGTGCTTCTCCTCGACCACCAGGATGTCCTGCAGCCCGCGCGCGAACGCACGGATGCCGACCGGCTCCAGCGGCCAGGTCATGCCGACCTTGTAGACGCGGATGCCCAGCTCGGCGCAGGCGCGCTCGTCGAGCCCGAGGTATTCCAGCGCCTGCAGCACGTCCAGGTAGCTCTTGCCGGTGGTGACGATGCCCAGCCGCGGGTTCGGCGAGTCGATCACCACGCGATCGAGCCGGTTCGCGCGCGCGAACGCCTGCGCCGCCTTCACCGCGTACTGGTGCAGGCGCATCTCCTGGTCCATCGGCGGGTCCGGCCAGCGGATGTTGAGCCCGCCCGGCGGCAGCTCGAAGTCGTCCGGGGTGACGATCTGCAGCGCCAGCGGGTTGACGTCGACCGAGGCCGACGACTCCACCGTCTCGGCGATCGTCTTGAAGCCGACCCAACGCCCGGTGTAGCGGCTCATCGCCCAGCCGATCAGGCCCATGTCGAGGATGTCCTGCACCCCGGCCGGGTTCAGCACCGGCATCATCGCGCTGACGAACTCGTGTTCGGAGCCGTGCGGCAGGGTCGAGCTGCGACAGGCATGGTCGTCGGCGGCCAGCGCCAGCACGCCCCCGTGCGGCGAGGTGCCGGCCGCGTTGGCGTGCTTGAACACGTCGCCGCAGCGGTCCACGCCCGGGCCCTTGCCGTACCACATGCCGAACACGCCATCGTGCCTGGCGCCCGGGAACAGGTTGGTCTGCTGGGTGCCCCAGACCATGGTCGCGCCCAGGTCCTCGTTGAGGCCCGGCTGGAACTTCACCTTCGCCGCCTCAAGGTGCTTGCGCGCCCGCCACAGCTCCAGGTCGAACCCGCCCAGCGGCGAGCCGCGGTAGCCGGACACGAAGCCGGCCGTATCCAGCCCGGCTGCCTGGTCGCGCAGCCGCTGCATCAGCGGCAGCCGCACGAGCGCCTGCACCCCGGACAGGTAGATGCGCCCGGTCTCGCGCGTGTACTTGTGCTCCAGCGTGTAATCCGGGTCGGTCACGCCATTGGTCAGCGAGGTGTTGGCCGAGGCCGGATCGGAAAGTTCGGACGTGCTGGTCATGCGTGGCTCCGGGCGGGGAAGCGCCATTGGCTGCGGAACGCCCGGCACCCCGCGCCGCGAACCCGCGACAGGATCGACGGGCACGGCCGGGGGCAGGGCAAAGACGCGGAATTATAGCAATGCGGCTTTGGTCGGCCTTGGTGCGGTGCGGTTTGACTGGGGGGCGGACCGCAGCATAGGCGACCACGTCCCCTGATCCGTAGTAGATTCGGGTCAATACCGCCCCGTTGCGGGGGTGATATCCGATCCGAGCTTCATTTCAGGGGCATATTCAGGTGTTAGGGGCTGCATCAAACTACATCGTCAGGGGGAGATATGAACACACTTAGTGGCAGTGCCACACCGCCCTCGGGCGGCGATCTGGTCGCAGCCGTACCAAAAGATCAATTGCGATCCCTTTTTTATCTGTTTACCGGAAAACCAGACTCCCGCATCAAGATCTTTAATGATCCGGTGTGCATTGCACCCGAAGATATCGTGGAGCTAAACGATTGTGTGGTGAGAAAGCTTGCCACGCACCATATTGACCTAAACGTAACCTCGGTAAAGATTGGCTACGACGGATCGCAATTTAGTGAGTTCTCCACTTGGGTCGAGTTCGAGTCTCATAGATGGCACGAGCCCGATAAAGTTGAAGAGCTGGTCATAAAGTGGGACTTCCTTGTGAACATCAAGGACTACGCTGCCCCACAGCGACATACGCTCCTTCTGAGAATATCTCGGGACATCAAGCCATCTCAGATTTTTCATATGCTCGGTGCGGGAAACGCAGATGAGCTCGACAAGCTTGACGAAATTGCAGCTCCCGCCTTCTGCAGAGTCGATTTTATCAACGCTCAGATCAGTAAAGAACTGATTACGCTAGTTGAAGATTGGCACAAAGGACGTAAACAGCCCAGGCTCATCAATCCCACACTCTTCTGGCTTAAGAAGCGCCGCAGTGGAATTGCCACCATTCTTGATCAGTGGCTACTTCTTTCTTGGGCGCTTCTTGTTACGTCCTTTCTTTACTGGGGATCTACGCACTTGATAGAGAACCCTTCAATTGCGCATGGCGCTATTGCCACCTTCCTGGCAATTTATACGCTTCGCCCTATGGGAAAGATCTCGCATAGACTTGCTGGCTGGGCGTTCAAGACGTTATCTGAAGTTGAAGGAAGCAAGGTGGTATTCCGATTCACATCCGGGGACAAGAAGCGCATAGATGAGTTGGAGCGCGACAATGAAAAGCAAGGCCGCAAGTTCATTGTCGCGAGCGTCTGGAACCTTGGACTGAATGTCCTCGCCGGAATCATCTATGCCTATTTGTTTACCAAGGGCAGTCCCTGAGGGAAATGGGGTCAGGGTGAGTCACCCCTGTTTTGTAATTGCCTCCGTCGCCTTTGCTCCGGGATGCATTACTGACCATCGTCAAATCTGGCGCCGTTAGCAACGCCTATGGGAGTACAGATGTTCAACCACGTCTGGTATAGCAAACCTCAAGTCGACGCCAGAAAAGGGGTCCAGAAAAGGGGTCAGGTAGAAATGGGGTCAGGTTCATTTGCCATGACTTAAGCGGTGGGCTGAGGATTGTGGAGTAAACGTATCTGCTCTTTTTCAGGGAAGTAGCCCCAGTATGGGCAAGCGGCGGTAGTGCGACGATGACGGCAAGTTTCAATCAGATACTTATTGTTGATTCGTTGCCAGACGGCGAAGTCAATACCGCCGAGCATCTGTTTGAAGATGTGCGGGGCTGGGCTCACATCCTGGGTGAAGCGCCTCATGTCGTTCGTGTGCGCGTGGAAGCAGGTGTAGAGTTTCTGGCGTTGTTGGAGCAGCGCGCTGCACTGGCCAGACGTGATTCTTATGCTCCGTTGTTGCACATCGAATGCCATGGGTCTGATGAAGGCTTGCAGTTTGCCGATGGTTCAAACCTGACGTGGGAGGCTATGAGGCCTGCCTTCGTAAGCCTCAACGAGGCAACAAGAATGAACTTGATCGTGGTGGTGGCTGCATGCTCGGGGAGTTCGATTGCATCGACTGTCCAAGTCCAGGACCGTGCCCCACTTTGGGCTTTTTTGGCGCCCAAGCAGGATATTGGTTCGCTCGCTTTGGAAGCCTCATTGTCGGCGTTCTACCAAACGCTCCTTGCGACTCGATCCGCAGAGGCTGCGCTTGGTGCATTGCGCAGCACAGAAGCGGGTTTATTGTTCATGTATTCAAGTGCTCAGACAATGTATCGCCTTGTTGTCGAAGGCTACGAGCGTGAGCACGGAAGTGCTGAGGCAATTCAGAGGCAGGCTGAGAGGCTATGCGCGATGGCAGGGCAACATGGATTCGGATGGTCGGTCGATCAGGTTGAAGCACTGATTCGGGATCCTCAAATTTTTGAGGGGTTCCGGCGGCGCTTTTTCATGATGGATCTCTTTCCAGAGAACGCGCATCGGTTCCAGGAAGCTGCGAAATAGCTAGAACAGGAATAAGGGCTCAGCGTCATTATGCTGACGAGCAGATCCACCATCTTTATGCACTTTTTTACGGCAATAAGCCCAGGATGATGCAATGCGCACACTCATTCTCTGCATGGCGCTATCTAGCGTTGTTGTCTTCGGTGGCGCGTTCGTCGCCTCATTCCTGAATCCCGTTCTGGTCGAGCGTCTGGCCAGGGAGGTTGTCCGGATCGAGGTCGAGAAGCGCGTTGGCGAGAGACTCGACTCGCTATCGAATGCCCGCCTGGTTGGCTTTGCGCAGAAGGCGCTTCGCAAAACCGATGAGGAGATTGCTGTTAGCACGAGCCAGATCAGGGACGGCGTTCCGCGAGCGGTGGCCACTGTCGTCGCAGACATGCTCGATGCGGATTGCGAGTGCCGGAAGCGAATGATTGCCTACGCCGAGAGAGGCGCCAACGAGCAACTGTCATCGCTTGGGCGCGCGCGCGAACGACTGACCCAGTTCATCGAGGCCACCTACACGCATGTGACCACCAGTCTCATGCGTGAGTTCAGGGTGTTCACCGCGGCAAATGCAGTTGTCTTCTTGTTCCTGGCCGGCGTTGCTTTCCGGCGCCGCCGTGCCGCTCCGCAGCTTGTCCTGCCCGCCGTCGTCCTCATTGGCGCTGCCACTTTGACTGCTGCGTTGTACCTGTTCGGGCAGAACTGGCTGCACACCATCATCTTCAGCAACTACGTGGGCCTTGCCTACTTCGCCTACCTGGCGATGGCTGTCGCGCTGCTCTCGGATGTCGCCTTCAACCGGGCCCGTGTATGCACGTGGCTCCTCAACCAGGCGACTTCGGCAGTGGGTTCGGCTCTTCACTTCGCGCCGTGTTGACCCCGGCGGCGAAATGGTGACCCCTGTTTTCCTCAAGGACATAGGACGTTAGTTCACATGACCAATCCCTACCAAGCGCCCTCCGCTCAAGCCGCTGGGCATGATGGTTCCGCCAAGCCAGGAGTTGCAGCCCTTCTTGTCAGCCTCTGTTTCGCCGGCCTCACCGCCTTGATCCTGACCGCTGTGGTGCCGAACTTCCGGGATGTGTTGGCGAGCTTTGGTGCGGAACTGCCTTGGCTGAGTCGGGCCGTGATGGACGGGTATCTGGTTGCATGGCTGCTCCCCGCATGCGTCGCGGTCGTATGGTTCTTGTGGCCGAAGCCACGCCAGCGTCGTATCGCCGTTCTTGCAGTTGGGCTGATCAGCCTGCTTGTTGTGCTGCCCATGTGCCTTCTGGTGCTGTACTTGCCAATTTTCAGGCTGGGGGCCGCTTTGTGATGGCTGTGGGTGCATCAAGCTCATCAGGCAAACGTTGATCCAGCAACTCAGGCACATCCTGGTCCGGAAAGGCCAGGAACTACCTTTGTTTTCGGGGCCTTGTCGCTGCAGCCCCAGTGTCGCGACCCAATTCTCATCACCGTCGCATGCCGTTATTGTGTGCCACTGAAGCCGCCGGTCCCTCGCGGCGTCCGCTTCGCGGAACTCGTCATCCATGATCCATTCTTATCTGCTGTTCTTCTTTGCAGGGCTAGGTGCCTTCAATGGCCTGGTGCTTTCGTTGTATCTGCTCTGGCGACAACCCGTAACGCCCGCGCATCGGTGGCTGGCCGTACTGGTGTTGACGCTCAGCCTCCGCACCGGCAAGTCGGTGATGTTCTACTTCTGGCCAGAGATCTCCAAGCTCGTGCTGCAGGTGGGCTTGACCGCCTGTCTGCTCATCGGTCCCTGCCTGATTGGCTTCGTACGCGCCTGGGCCGATCCACAACGCCTGCACACCCGCAGCGACCCGGTCCTGGGCCTGGGCCTGCTGGGGCTGGCCGTCGGCTTCGGCCTGGCCTGGCCGTATCCGGACCACCCTGACCTGTGGGGCGGCCCGGTCTGGAAACTGATCCAGTACGCATGGCTGGGCTGCCTGCTGCTTGCGGGCGGCCTGTTCGTGCGTGCCACGCGGTGCGAGGTCGCCCACGTGCCTGCTGACGGCTTGACGAGCAGGCATGTCGCGGCCGTCATCGTGGGCGTCGCGGCGGTCTGGCTGGCCTATTACACCGCGGGGCTGACCTCGTACATTGTGGGCGCGCTGTCCTTCTCGGTGGTCCTGTACCTGAGCATCATTGTCATGCTCGCCCGGCGCAGGGCGGGCCGTGCACCGACTCCCTATCAGGACCGCAAGATCGCGGCCGACGAAGCAGCAGCTGCCCTGCAGTCGCTGCACCAGCTGATGGCCGAAGAGCACCTGTACCGGGACACCACTCTCACGCTGCCCAAGCTGGCGCGTCGGCTCGGTATGCCGGCGGCGCGCTTGTCGCAGCTGCTCAACGACAACCACCAGATCGCCTTCAAGCCGTACCTGGCCCAAGTGCGGGTCGAAGCTGCCAAGCGGTTGCTGAGCGCGCCCGGCGGTGGAGCGATGGAGCAGGTGGCCGAGGCCGTTGGCTTCGTGTCCATGTCCACCTTCTACAGCAGCTTCAGGAAGGTCGAGGGCACGACCCCGGCCGCATGGCGTCAGGCCGCCCAGCAGGCTTCGCAAGCCGGCTCCTGAAACGCGTTTCAGGATTCCGAAAACGCGTTGCAAGCTGTTGATGTACAGGGCGCTCGAGCAGAGTACGGGGCTTTCCCAAACCGGAGCCCCACATGGCCGCAAAGCTTCTCACCCGTGTGCCCTACGCTGCCTGCCTGAGGCGGGCGCTGACCTCAAAACTCGTGGCCCTGGCTTTCCTGGCGCTGATGCTCAGCGTGCCTGCGCAGGCCCAACCCGTGCCGGACGACCGCCAGGTTGCCGCTGTCATCCACGACTACCTGCAGGGAAGCTCGTACAACCGGACCGAGCAGTTGCAACGCGCGTTCCACCCCGATGCGCGCCTGTACCTCAGCCAGCCCAACAGTGGCATGCGTGAGGTGGGCATTGCCGAATACGCCAGCTGGTTCAGCAAGAACCCCGGCCAGTCCAACGGTCGCATTGGCCGGCTGATCAGCACACAGATCGAGGGCGACATCGCCACGGCCAAGGCCGAGGTTCTGGTCAGCCGGGATGGTGCCCGCTTCGTCGACCTGTTCCTGTTGAAGAAGCTGGCCGGGCAGTGGCAGGTAATCAGCAAGACCGCCACGCGCCACGCGGCGCCGGCTCACGGGCGCAAGGTGCTGCTGGTCGTCTCCAACGTGGGCACCATGCCTGGCACCCGGCTCAGCGCCGGCAACAGCTTTCCCGAACTGATCCAGGCCTACGCCACCTTCCGCGAGGCCGGCTACGGAGTGGAGTTCGTCAGCCCGGAAGGCGGCGCCGTGCCGTTGGCCTACATCGACACGCGTGATGCCGAGCACAAGCAATGGATCTACGACGCCGATTTCATGTGGGCGCTCGCCAGCACACATAGGCCGGAAGAGGTGAACGCGGGAGACTATGTCGCGCTGATGTACATCGGCGGCAGCGCGGCGATGTATGGCGTGGCAGAACACCCCGGCCTGCAGTCACTCGCCACGCGGGTCTATGAGCTGCAGGGCGGCATCCTGTCTGCCGTTTGCCACGGCAGTGCCGGGCTGGTGAACCTGACCCTGTCGGACGGCACGCCTCTGGTCAGCGGCAAGCGCGTCACGGGTTATCCGGATGCGTTCGAGGACACCAGCGCGGCGTACTACAAGACGTTTCCGTTCTCGATCGAGCAGCGCTTGCAGCAGCGCAAGGGCCAGTTCCGTTACGGTGCGCGCAACACCTCGTACGTGGAGGCCGATGGCCGACTTGTCACAGGCATGAACTGGCAATCCACGCGTGATGTGGTCAAGGCCGTCATCAGCCAGTTGGAGGGCGGACGACTGGAGTCACGAACTGACTCGGCGACCAGGCGTTAGGTTCGGGGCCTCAGAAGAAGGTCGGCCTCAGGAAAGGGATCAGGTTCATCTTCGATGATTGAAGCAAGGAAAATGTACTTGATCCCATTTCCTGGATCCTTTTTCTTGAGAGCCTGTCCCTCTCCGGCGCCGGATTGCGTTTACAGCCATTGCAACCCGTCGCTCAAAGGAGCATCGACAATGCTGCGCCTCTTCCTCACCTACCTGTTGCTTTCGCTCGCGCTGCACGCGGTGCCGGCATCGGCCGAGACCACCAACTGCACCACCATCGGCAGCCTGCCCATCACCATTACCACGCAGGGCGTGTACTGCCTCACTGGCAACCTGTCCACGAGCATCAGCGCCGGGGCGGCCATCACCATCAACACCAACAACGTCACCATCGATTGCAACGAGTGGAAGATCGGCGGCCTTGCCGCGGGCGCCGGTACCGGAGCCACCGGAATCTACGCCAATGCCAGGAACAACATCACGATCCGCAACTGCGGCATCCGCGGTTTCCGGCGCGGCGTCTGGTTTCCGGGATCCGCCGGCGGCTACCACCTGATCGAGAACAACCGCTTCGACAACAACACCAACTTCGGCATCCAGACCCGCGGCGACGGCACCACCATCCGCGGCAACCGCGTCTATGACACCGGCGGGACGACGATCGTGAACTATGCGTACGGGATCGATGCCTGGGACAACGCCGATATCATCGACAATGCGGTCTCCGGCGTGGTCGCCACCGCCGGCCAGAACGGCGGCGCGTTCGGCATCGTCTCCAGCAGCAACGAGGGGGGCGAGGTGTCGCGCAACCGCGTCTCAGGCCTCGTCGAGGACGGCTCCGGCACCAAGCGAGGGATCTGGGCCAACGGCGGGCGACCGGTGATCCGCTACAACGCCCTCATCGGCAACATCGCTCCGGACGCCAACGACTACGGCATCGTTTGCAACAGTAGCGCAGGGGTCGCGCGCGAGAACATCATCATCGGCTACGGCGCGCCGGCCACGACGATCGGCGGCTGCACCTCGGTCAGCAATACGATCAACCTCTAGCCAAGGCGGCCGCTATCGGGCGGCCCGGTCAGCGCCTGGCGCGGACGGGACCGCCCGTCCGCGCCGCCGCTGATCAGCCGTTCACCCGCTTGGCAATCGCCGCGCTCAGATCGCCCGGCGAGAAAGGGGTCAAAGTGAGTCACCCTGAGTCACCCCTGATTCTTCGGACACCACAAAGCGAGGACAATCCTCGCATGGCGGTGTTCGATGCAGAAGCGTCAACGGTTCACGGCGGAGTTCAAGCTCGAGGCGGTTCGACTGCTCAAGGCGGGCGATCGGCCAACGGCGGTCGTGGCGCGGGAGCTGGGGGGACGTCGGCGTCACCCTGAGGCCGGCCGGGTCGCGCTCGCGCTCGCGCATGTCCGTAGCGCACTAGTGGAGGGTGGCCGCTTGTATATTGACGGCGGCAACCCGCTTAGAGAGGTCACGCTTGGCGCGGCATAACAATTCATTCAAGCCGAAGCCGCTTCGCGGTTCGGCTTAGCTCAGGTGTTGGGCGTCACTCAGTACCGTCTTGTTCATCCAGGGTTTCTTGCCTCGCCATTGTCGAATTCGTACGAGTCCGATCGTCTAAGCCTAGAGGGACTTCCTCGGCGACACAGCGGAGCAACTTATGCCAGTACTCAAGCGACTTCAGTGGTCGGTAGACATTGCCGCGCCAGCATCCCAGGTCTACCAGATGCTGGTCGGACCAGAGAGCTACAAGGAGTGGACGTCCGCCTTCGGTGAAGGCCTGTACTTCGAAGGCTCGTGGCAGAAGGGCCAACGAATTCGCTTTCTGACTCCGGACGGGCACGGCGTGATCTCGGAGATCGCTGAGAACCGACCTAACGAGTTCATCTCGATCCGACATCTCGGCTACATCGACGACGATGGCGTTGAAGACACGAGCAGCGAAGCCATCCGTGCGTGGGCGCCAGCGTACGAGAACTACACTTTCACGACAACGCCGCAGGGAACGAAGCTCACTGTGGACCAAGACATCACGGATGATTTCGAGAGCATGCCGGAAGCTTGGCCGAAAGCACTTGGAAAGTTGAAGGCGTTGTGCGAGAACCGCGCGCAGTGACGCCTAACAACTCATCCAAGCCGACGCCGCTTCGCGGCGCGGCTTAACTCGAGCGTTAGGCCGCATCATGAACGCGAGGTTCTCATGCATCAGAGTGAAATCAAGCTCAACTTCGTTCCGATTACGTCGGACGCAATCAAAGAAACTGAGGGATGGTTCGACGATCCGGATACACAGCGCTTTCTCGGAGGGCGCGAATGGGTCCGCCGCATCCCGGCGCTCCTGCAAGATTCACCAGGAGCGGAGTTTCGAGGCCGTAGAGTACTGGCTCGTTACGCATGGGTTGTTTATGCGACAGGACGCTCCGTCGGGATTGTAGATGTCGAGCGATATGATGATAGAACAGCGGGGATCGCTTTGGCGGTTGCCCCGGCTATGCGAGGGAAAGGTATTGGGAGGCGAATTCTCTCCAGCTTGGAGACTTTGGACGAGTTGGCGGAGGTAGAGACTTTCATCGGAGCCGTGGAACCGGAGAATGAAGCTGCACGGCGATGCATGAGAAGCGCACGGTTCGAGGTGGCGGAGCGAGTAGATGAAGAAGGGATGCTGCGGATCTCACGTAGTGTGGCTTGGAAAACCGGGGGCAGTTGAAGCGGCTGGCAGCGGGTTCGAGATTCGACGCTATTCCAGCGCTGGCAGGACATCCACGACCTCGACGCCCTGCATGTGGCCGAGCAAGGTATCGAACCACGGCTTGTGCGACACGCCTGCTATCGACAGCACGCGCGCACCCGGGCGTTCGCGGAACGTGGCACCGATGTTGGCGACCATACGCAGGTTGCGCAGGTCCCAGCCGGCGACGTACTGGCGGCCGAATCGCTGCGCGGAACCCTCCTTCTGCGCCGCACCGAAATCGCATGCCACTGTGGCGCGCTGGTATTCCGCGCCGTTGATGTGGCGGTAGAGCGCCAGCAGGTCCCCGCTCTCGCGCAACGCGTCCGCAAGCTCGCGTGACGGCGCGCATTGCTCTCGCGCGCCATCCCATGCTCCGCGGATCGCCTTGGCGAAACCGTCCATATCGTCGATCCGCAGGGCGTCGCCGGTGTGGTCATCGACCGGAAACACGCGCTGCAGGCCCAATCGCACCGCCAACGTCGCGCCGATGCGGGTGTTCTCGTTGAGGGAACTGGCGCGCTTGCGCAGGGCCTCCACCAGAGCGACGTCGAGTCCGTCGCCGGCGACGCGTTCGGCGACGGGCAGGTGCCACCATTGCACCAACGCCGATGTCGGGTCGCCGGCGGCCAGCATCGCTGCGGCGAGCTGGCGGCGCTGTACGGGCGAAGGCGCGTCCGGCCACGATGCCAGCAACCTGTCGACCTCGGCGATCGCGGCGGGCACGTCCATGCCGGTGGCGGCCATCGCCGCGGCGGTGTCGGGGCAGAACCTGTCGAGGTTCTCCGGATCCGAATCGTAGGTCGCCGGATGGCGCGCCATCAGGTCGCAGGTTTCGCCGGGCATCGCCTCGATCGTGATGATCTGCGGACGGAAAGAGACCAGCCGCTGCAGCAGCGGTTCGAGCGCCGATGCATCGAAGCGTTCGGGTCCATCCTGCGCCAGGTGCACCGAGCCCAGCACCATCACCCGGGTGGGCGCGCCCGACAGACCCTCGTCCAGTGTCGACAGGTCGACCTGCGCCATCGCGGTACCGGTGAGCGCCAGCCACGCCGTAGCCGTCATGCGGAGCAAGCGGCGAAGCGGCCTCGCCGCCCGTGCCGTCGACGAGAGTGCGATAGCAGGAGCCGTGGGGAATCGCTGGCGAGCATTCATGTCGGTATGCATGTCGAGGAATGGGTAGTTGCGATGTTGACCGCCTGCGGATGGACCGGCACCTGTCGATGGTCACGGCCGCGCGTGACGTCTGGCAAACAACTCCGCCGCCTATCCGGGGTATTTCCCTACAGCGCGTCGACCTGGGTCACCGGCCGATCGCGCTGTTGCTGGATACTGCTGGCGTCCTCGCCGAAAGTGCATAGGTTGGGGTTCGCTGCGCTCACCCCAACCTATGGGCCCTGCTTTGCGCGAGTTTCGCCCTCATTCACGCGTAGTACGAGCAGGGCGCGCAGGTCATCGGTCTCTGCGCTAGGATCGTCCAGTACGGCGGGCCGCTCGATCAGACCACGTTCGACCAGCAGATCCATCACGTCCCAGATAAATTCGTGCGCTGCGATCACCAGCGCTTGCTTCCGGTCCACGCCCTCGATCGAGGTGAGGACCTCTGCCATCTCACCGTCTCGATCCAATGCGTTGGCCAGCACCGTGGCGATGCCCAGTGCAGGAGCGTGCAAGGGGTCGTCGTCGCGCACGTGTATCACCGGAATCTGCATGCCACTGTCGTCGATCAGGGTCCAGGTGCGGCCGGACACGTCGATCACTGGCGCGATTTTCTGCCCCGTGGCCAGCCGTTGTAATGCATCGGGCAGTCCCAGGGACGTATCGAGACTGCGCAATGCACGCCCGGTCGGACGCGTCCAGTTGAGGATCAGGGTGGCCTGGCCGGCACGATGCTCGTTTACACCGGCCACGTTTCCGCGTGATGGGTACAACGCCCAGAGGGCGCCGCGCCAAAGCGGATACTCCACACTCAACTCGGTAGACGGCAGCGCGCCGCGCTCACGTAGGCGTTCCCACAGTACGCCGTCTACGGCATGACCGAATACAACCGCATACTCGCTGCGCGATAGTCCCTCGTCGTGCAGTCTGGCGCGGATCGCCGCCACGTGCGGCTCGATGTCCGGCAGTACCGCCTCGGCCAGCTGACGCAAGCGTGGACGCAGGCTGTCGAGCTGCTCCGGACCGATCACAGGAAAGGCCGTTCTCAGTACATCGTCATCGACCTCAAGCGCGTGCATCAACTGCAGTAGCGCGATCTGGCTATCCGTCACCGCGATGCCCTCGCGTGCGAGTTCGTCCCTCGTCACGCCAGAACGGGCGCGATGGAGGATCGTGCCGTTGTTATCCATCGTGATCGCTGAGTGGGGCGTGCGCACGGCGGTGATGCAGAAGCAGTGCAACGACCATTCCGCCAGATTACTGGGCGCAGAATCGTCAGGTTCGGTAGCCAGGGCCGATGTGGCTCCTGCGATGCCGAGGATCCAGCCCATCCAACACGCTGCATGCTTGACCATCATTCAAATGCCTCCGTGGTGTTCGTCGGGTGGTTTGACATCCTCCCGGTGTTGAGTAGTACGGCGATCTACGTCGTGCGGCGACTCAATCGAGTCGTCGCCAGACCGAAATCGGGATGCCACCCTGCGCACGCGGCGATACCTGTGCGATTCAACCGCCGTGCCTACAACATGTCTCGATTGAGATAGGTCGCTTTCTCGAACTCCGCGACATTCGTGGCGATTCGATGGACAGTCGGGAACATGTCAACCAGTTCGCTGACTATCCTCTTCGAGAGATCTGCCCGCTGCTCGATGGTTCGTCCCTGCATGATGTACGAGAACACGTGGATGAAGTCTTCCTTTCCTCCGCCGACGGCGTAGACCAGGAAAGGATTGACCCGGACCTTGATATCCGGCTCATCGAACAATCCCGTGGAGTTCACGGCGTGATGCAGTCGTGCAAGGATCTCTTCCTCGCTGCGCTGTCGCAGTATTCCCTGCGAGCAATCAATCACGAAGTGCGGCATGTCGTCTCTCGTCTCCTGGTTCTGGGGAAAGGCGGTTTACGTCGCGCGGCGACTCAATCGAGTCGTCGCCAGACCGAAATCGGGATGCTACCGTCCGCCCGTGGCGGTACCTGGTAGCTCAGTTCCCTGCCTTCCAGCTTGTACTGACGTCGTTGCACGGTGCCTTCCCAATTGGGGAAGGATGAGCCCTCGATCGAAAAGACAAGCCGTCCCGCCTTCTCATCGATCGTGACTGTGCCGTAGTGGGTGCTGCTGCCCATCACTGCGGACTTGAATTCATCGGTGCTGCCGTCAGCCTTGCTATCGGCGGCGAAACGCAGGCGCTCGGATTTGAGTATCTGCAACGAGTATCGGCCCTGGGTGTCGACGATCAGCCTGCCCCTGGGCTGCTCGCCATAGTCTCGTGCCAGTGCGCCACCGGGCAGGATCTTGTCCGCGGCCACCAGGGTCCAGGTACCGTGCAGCGGGAATTCATGGGCCGGCTCAGGCATGTCGCGCGTGGCCAGCCCGGCCAGCATCGCGAGCATCACACCGCTCAGTCGTTTCATCGTAGGGCTCCTTTGGCAACGGGTATCGAAGCCCAGCCTAGATCGCTTGAATGATCATGAAAATGCATCTATAGATATATCTGTCATTTCAGATTCGAATCTTTCCGAATGAAGGCGATGGATGTCGATGCGGTCAAGGCCTTCGTGCTGGCCGCCGACCTGCAAAGCTTCACCCGCGCGGCCGACGTGCTGGGAACCACCCAGTCCGCGGTCAGCCTCAAGCTGCGCCGGCTGGAAGACCAGCTGGGCCGGCGCCTGCTGGAACGCACGCCTCGGCATGTGCGTCTGTCCGTCGAAGGGCTGGCATTTCTCGGGGTGGCACGCGAACTGGTTTCGACCCATGACCGCGCGGCCGCCGCGTTCGAGGTCGAGCGGCGCCGGCTGGCGATCGGCATCAGTCATTTGCTGGTCGGCGGCGAATTGCCGTCGCTGTTGCGGCGGATGCGGGACCACGATCCGGGCCTGCTGGTCGAGATGCGCGTGGCCGGCACGCGCGAGCTGATGCAGGCCTACGAACAGGGCGAGCTCGATGCGGTGCTGGCGCTGCGTCCGGAGGACCGCCGCAAGCAGGGCAGGGCCGCTTTCGTCGAGGCTTTTTCCTGGTTCGCGGCCGTCGGCTGGGAGCCCCATGCCAACCAACCCCTGCCGTTGGCAACGCAAGGCGAGTCGTGTCGCATCAGAGCGGTAGCGGTTCGTGCGCTCGACAGGGCCGGAATCGAATGGAGCGAGGTTTTCGTTGGCAAAGGTGCCGCGATCCTCGGCGCGGCTGCGGCCGGGGGATTGGCCGTGGCCGTGTTGGCGCAACGCGCCGCGCCATCCGGCACGATCGATATCGGCGAAGGTCTGTCCTTGCCGCCGATCCCCCCGCAGGATGTGATGCTCTACACCGCACTCAGTGACCGTCGATCGCGTGAAGCGCTTCGTGTGCTCACGCTGGCGTTCCGGTGAGCGAACGTCAGGATCACGTCGGTTGGGGGATCGCGGACACTTCGCAAGTTGGGAAGTGCATTCTGACCTTTGTTCTTGTCTTGTTGTTTTGGGTAAGAGCCGGGCTGGGCGGTCGAAGTTGTTGTCGCTCGACTGCATTCGTTCCCGTTTTGACGGCGCCGGTCTTGTAACATCCAACCCTGATTCAACCCGGGTGCGCTCCGCCGTGAACAGGTCAATGAAAGCCTTGCTTCTGGTTCTGCTCGCCATCATCGTGCCGGCGCATGCGGGCGTCATCCGCACCGATGTCCCCGAAAGTCCCGAGTCCACGAAGATCCATCTGATCTACCTGCATGGGCGAATCATCGAGAACGCCGGGCTCCGCCCCACCGATCCGCGTTTCGGACGCTATGACTATCCCGCCGTGCTGGAGGCGCTTTCATCCCGCGACGCCGTGATCATTTCGGCGCAGCGGCCGCCATCAACGGACATGAACGCCTATGCCGGCGTCGTCGTCTCCCAGGTCGAAGCCTTGATCGATCGCGGCGTTCCGCCCGGGAACATCGTTGTCGTTGGCTTCTCCAAGGGCGGGGGCATCGCGAAGCGCGTTTCCAGTTTCCTGCGGCGGCCCGAGGTCCGCTTCGTGCTGCTCGCTGCGTGCCCCGGAGGGCCCGTCGCGCCGAACATCCGCCTGACCGGTCGCGTCCTTTCCGTGCATGAGGCAAGCGACACCCTGGCGGGGAGCTGCGAATCGCTTGCCCGGCAGGCTGAGCAGCCTCGGTCCTTCGAGGAGATCGAGATCTCGACCGGCAAGTTGCATGGTGCGTTCTACATGCCGCTCCCCGTATGGGTCGACCCGGTGCTGGATTGGGTGCATGGGCCGGCGGCTGAGGGTCAGCAAAGGGCCAGCAAAGGGGGCAGAGGCAATCAAGTACGAGATCATGAGTAAACCTCATCGCCCAACCTCTTATGAAAGCGCCTCCGGGAAACGCGGCGAGCCCGAGACACCGATGCACGGCGAGGCCTGGGTCGGAGCGCACAAGAGGCTGCGGCGACTGATACGCCAAGGCCACGACGTCGATGCCCTCGACGACACCGGCGAGTCGCCGCTGCACGGCGCCGCGTCGCACGGCAACGCGACGGCCCTGCGCGTGCTGTTGCGGGCGGGCGCCGATCCCAACATGCATGCCACCGATACGGGCATGACGCCACTGCACTGGGCCTGCGGCTGGGGCGGCCTTGCTGCGGTGCGCGCTCTGGTGAGGCACGGTGCGGACGTCGATGCGAAGGATCACAAGGACCGGACGCCCGAACAGGTCGCTCTGGAGCATGGGAAGACTGGAGTTGCCGAATGGTTGCGGCAGCGGTGCTTGCAGGCGGCGTCCGTGCGTTGAATCCGATCGCGGCTCGCGCCGTTCCTGGACGAAAACTCGGGTCAGAGTAGACTTCCTCGGTTGAGGGCAATAAGGGAATATCGGTGTCAGAGACACTTCCTCAGGAACTCACTCAGCGATGGGACTAAAGAAAGAAAGGTCAGGCTCATTCTTCGCCAATGACATAGGACGTCAGTTCACGTGACCAATCCCTACCGTGCGCCCACCGCTCAAGCCACAGAGCGTCATCGTTCTGCGAAGCCGGGAATTGCAGTCTTGCTTGTCAGTCTCTGCTTGGCCGGGATCACCGCCTTGATCCTGACCGTCGTGGTGCCGAACTTCCGGGATGTGTTGGCGAGCTTTGGTGCGGAACTGCCCTGGCTGAGTCGGGCCGTGATGGACGGGTATCTGGTCGCATGGCTGCTCCCTGCATGCGTCGCGGTCGCATGGTTCCGGTGGCCGAACCCGCGCCAGCGTCGTATCGCCGCCCTTGTGATCGGACTGATCAGCTTGCTCGTGGTGTTGCCCATGTGTCTTCTAGCGCTGTACCTGCCAATTTTCAGTCTGGCGACCGCTTTATGATGGCCTTGGGCGAAACGCATGAGTGAGTCGATGAAGCGAAACCTGCCGTTGCTTATTTCCTTTGCGGTCTTTATCGCTTCCTTGTTTTTGCCGGCGCTGCATGGCAGAGGCAGCTCTATCGATGGCCTTGTTCTGCTGTTTTTTGGCTGGACGCAAGCCGTTGATGCCCTGTGCTTTGCCTGGCTTGCAAATCTGGCGATCGCTGCAGGTGCAATCTTCTACTTGCTTCGTCAGTTCATGGTTGCGCTCTGGTCCTCGGTCATCGCAATGGTCATCGGCCTTGACACGTTCAGGGCAACTGTTTTTCCGTCGGACGCGGGAGGCATGAATGTCCAGATCGACGCCATTGGATCCGCGTTCTATGTATGGGAGCTCAGCTTTGCGATTCTGGCAGCCACTTCCATTTACATGGTGCTGAAGGAGCGGAAGAAGGGGGCGAACTGACTCTTCGAAGAAAACTCGGGTCAGAGCAGACTTCCTCAGTTGAGGACGATCAAGTCGGGTCAGTTGCGTGGTCACGGGCACCTCGCAAAGCGGAAAGTGCACTCTGAGTTCCCCCCGATTTCGAGAAGAGTCCTCGCAAGCTGCCGCCGGTGCCTTCGCGGATCCGGGTTTTCCGCGGCCACGCACATCGATCTACGGGAAGCGCCGGCACGCCTGGGTGCACCTGCCGGACGGCATCGACTGCCACGATTGACGAGGCCTGCTCGTCGTCTGCGGCAATGAAGATGTCGGAGACGAACCCGGGACGACGACGCGCGGCCGCCGGGGCTATGTCCCTACTTCTCCTTGGGCGTCGCCCGTGGACCTATCGGAATCATGATGTGCGCGTACGGGGTGTTCTTGAACATCACGTACGGGACGCCCGCGTTGGGGTCGTTGGTCATGTCCTTGAGCATGGTCTCCGCGTTCGGAACGATCACCATGACGTGCGGGCCCTCGGTCACCCAGGGTTCGCCCGGGTCCTGGGTAGTGTCGAACGGGTCGTCGTTATTGACCGGTGCGTCGCCGGCGAACATGTAGGAAACCCCGACGCGGGTGGGGTTCGGGGCTTTCCTGGCTGCGAACGCCTGCATGAACTCCATCCATGCCGGGTCATTGCACATCGGGAAATCCATGCCCGGTCCCATGCTCGGCATGCAGGTCCAGCCGTTCGATCCTTCCCGCAGCACCGTGCCGTCGTGCTCCATGATCTTCGCTCCGGCGGTGATCTGTGCCGGTCCCGCGCTCATCGCGCGCGCGATCCGGGCTTCCGCAGCATCCTTGTCGCTTGCCAGCGCGGCGGACGAAAGAACCAGCGCCGCGCACGAAAAAGCAATCATCTGAACCGACGTTCTTTTCATGACGAGTCTCCGAACAAGAATTGCGTTCACCCCGGGAAACGCAATCCGTGCGACATTCAGGACTTCGTCTCGCAAGTCATTGATTTAATGCGGCCTGAGCCGTGGGGCGGGTAGAACAAAAGGCGGCTTTCAGCAGCTGAACGGCCGATCAGCCCGTCACTCTGCCAGTACGCAAAAATGGGGGCCTGGTTCTAAGGTTTCCCCACATGTTCATGCTGCCAACACCATCTGGTCGAGAACCGCTGGAGGCAGTATTTGTAAGCTGATGCCGCTTGACAGCACGGCCAAACCCCGTACACCGGACACCATGATCAATCGTCTCGCTTCATGCAGTTGTGGAAAGCTCACCGTCCGCGCGCGCGGCGAGCCGGTCCGTATCTCGATCTGCCATTGCCTGGCGTGCCAGAAGCGCACCGGCAGTGTGTTCGGCGCGCAGGCCCGGTTCCCCGAGGATGCGGTGACCATCGACGGCCCGAGCACGGAGTACACGCGCATCGGCGACGAAGGCGGTTCGGCCCGGTTCCACTTCTGCCCGGCGTGCGGTTCCACCGTGTTCTATCGGCTGGATGCGGTGCCCGGCATGGTCGCGATTCCGGTCGGTGCCTTCGCGGATCCGGAGTTCCCCCAGCCGCGCATATCGATCTATGGGGAGCGCCGGCATGCCTGGGTGCACCTGCCCGACGGCATCGAGTGCCATGATTGACGTGGCCTGCCCGTCATCTGGCGACGCCCGCATGATGAGGATGCAAGGTGCGGAGTAGAGTGATCGAGCCAGCTGTCCAAGGTCGTCGCCCGAAAGCGCACTCTGTCCCTGTTCTGGTAGAGAACCAGCCGTGAACGAAGAAGAATCCCTCCTCGCTGCCATCCACGAGGACGTGGAGCTGCACTCGTACGACGCTTCCTGGCCTCAGGCATTTGAAGTCGAGCGGGACCGCCTCCTGTTCCTGTTCCCGGGCATCTTCATGGACATCCAGCACATCGGAAGCACTGCGGTTCCGGGCCTCATCGCCAAGCCGGTCATCGACATTCTTGCCGGCGTCCAGTCCATCACGGTCGCCGAACGACTCGCGCCGTCGTTGTGCCGATCGGGCTACGCCACTTCCACAGAGTTCAACGAGTCCTTGTCGGATCGCAAGTGGTTCATGCGCTGGGCAAACGGGCGTCGAACGCATCATCTTCATCTCGTCGTCCATGACGGTCCCGTCTGGCACAAGCGGCTGAAGTTCCGCGATGCGTTGCGGTCTGATCCAGAGCTGGCCGCAAAGTATGCCGCGCTTAAGACCCGGCTCGCCGCGACGCATCCCAGGGATCGGGAGGCATACACTGATGCCAAGGCAGAGTTTGTCGGCGCCATCGTGCGCGAGGCCTGAGCCCTCCATTGAGGGGGCGTCCGACAAAAGGAGACGGAGGCAATTAACCAGGTAAGACCCGACCGCGGAAGGATGTAGGGTTTGTCGCTTAATGGCACCTCGAATAACGCCGCTTTTCGTTGCCTGACAATGGTTCGACCTGCGGCGAGCCGTTCGCCTTATCGCACGGGGCGTCTTCAATGATGTCGTGAAGCGATGTTCGACCTCCAGGCCGCCTTTCGGCGGCCGTTGGCCTTCATGCAGGCACAGCTGTAGCCTCGCCAGCCGCATCAGGTTGTGCCCGGCCACCTTCAAGCCAATCACCACCTTCGCGCGCTTCAGACCGATCGTGCGTAGGCATTTGTCGCCTTGCGGCGCCCTTTACGATGCCTTTACTGCCTTTACGATGACCTGGGCGATGTGCCTCTGGGAATAACCTGCATCATGCAGGGCGGCGATCTGGTAGCGTTGCTCCAGGGTCAGGTGCCGATAGTTCATGTGCAACTCCACTTACCGGTGAAGCGGCACAGATTACGGTGCCTGGCCCGCTTAAGTTCAAGGAAATTGCACTTCGAGGTTTAATCAAACCACCATCTAAAGCTACAGGAACAGCACGATGTACGATCAGCGCGCCAGAAGCTTCACAGGGATAACTGCATTCAAGAAGGACTATGCCGTAATAACCGCGGTGGATGACGAGCTTGCGGACCAGAACGTAGATCATTCGATAGTTTTCCGCTACGCCAATGACACATGGGGGAAAAAGACTCTCGAAGGCGCGACACGGGGCTCAATAGTCCTAGAGGAAGGGGCGCGAATTTTCAACATGGGCGTTGACGGGAGGATATTCATTCTGAACCTTCCCGGCGTATCCGAGGAGCATGTGGATACTTCTGATGATGGCCCCAGCAACCTATTGGCGCTGAGAGTTGCGCGACGCATCGGTGATGAGGTCTATGTGGCAGGCATGGGTAGACATGTGTACAAAAGAGCCCAAGAAGGCGTGTGGCTCCAGGTCGACAGCGGCGTATTCTTGGAGAAAGAAAGTCGCACTCACGCCATAGGCTTCAACGCTATCGATGGATTTTCTGCAGGCGACATTTACTGCGCGGGATATGCGGGAGAAATCTGGCACTTCGACGGGAATGGCTGGATCCAAAAACAGAGTCCGAGCAATGTAGTGCTCAATTGCATTCTGTGCGCGGGGGATGGCCTGGTATATGCCTGCGGAATGGCTGGCACCATCATCCGTGGTCGCGGCGATGCATGGGAAGCAATCACTCAAGATGTCACCACAAGTGATTTCTGGGGCATGACTTCTTTCAATGGAAAACTATACCTTTCAAGCTATGAAGGTCTATTTAAAGTCACAGGCGACCTTGTCGAACAGGTGGATCCAGGTATCGAAGTAAGCACCGCATACCTTGACGCTGCTGACGGGCGCATTTGGTCGGTTGGTCTGCAAGACATTGCATACAGTGATGACGCTGTGAACTGGGTCCAGGTTGCGAATCCGTAGAGAGAAGGGGGCGGGGCAATTAACCAGGTAAGACCCAAGCGCGGAAGTTGTTGGGCTCGTCGCTTAGTTCCCTCCGTCCCTTTCTCTGGATCTTGTTCGCATCCGCGATCGCATATATGGCATCACTTCGAGGATCGTCAGGGCAGCGAGTAGCGGCCCTCACCCCAACCCCTCTCCCGTGAACGGGAGAGGGGCTTTAAGGCCGACGAGCTCCTGAGCCCCTCTCCCGCTTGCGGGAGAGGGGTTGGGGTGAGGGCCAGGCTTTTGAAAACAGGCGTCAGAGTCGAGTTTTGATATCGGCTCACAGTTCGTCCCCCGAGACCAATAAAAACGGAGACCCAGATGCACCAGGACGAAATCAAGGAGTTGTTCGACCAGCAGGCGGCGAACTACGACACGCAGTGGGCGAAGACGGCGCCGATCCGGGACTGCCTGCACCTGTTGCTGGACGCGCTGTTCGCCGGGCTGCCGGACGAGGCGCGGGTCCTGTGCGTCGGCGTGGGCACGGGGGCGGAGCTGGCCTACATGGCGCGCAAGCATCCCGGCTGGCGGTTCACCGCGGTGGAGCCCTCGGGGCGCATGCTCGAGGTCTGCCGACAACGGGCGGAGGCGGAGGGGTTCGTCTCGCGTTGTCACTTCCACGAGGGCTACCTCGGCTCACTCACGGGCGCCGGGCTGCACGATGCTGCGACCTGCTTCCTGGTGTCGCAGTTCATCCTCGACCCGCCGGCGCGTGCCGCGTTCTTTGGCGAGATTGCGAGTGCGCTCACGCCGCGGGGCCTGCTCGCCAGCACCGACCTGGCGTCCGACATCGCTTCGCCCGAGTACGAGGTCCTGCTCCACGCCTGGCTGGCGATGATGGCGTCGGCGGACATCACGCCCGAGGCCATCGAGCGCATGCGCCAGGCCTACGCCAGAGACGTGGGCGTGCTGCCGCCGGGACGCATCGCATCGATCATCGAGTCGGCCGGCTTCGAGCCGCCCGTGCCGTTCTTCCAGGCCGGCCTGATACATGGCTGGGTGTCGAAGCGCGCGAAGACGCCGGGGGTCTGACGAAGGGAGTCAGGTTCTTTTTCACAGCGACTGCGATGCCTTGGCCTGCGTCCGAGCGCTAGAATGCACCGCCCGTCATGGGCTGACACAGGAGATGTGCCATGAAACGCCACGACGACAACCAGGCGTCCTTTTGAGGTCACGAGCAAGCGCCGCAAGGGGTTCCCATCCGAAACCCGGGTGAAGAAGGGCCGCAGATTTTGTCCATGGCGACAAGGAGCTGTGCGAGAAGCTCGGTCGCAACGATCCCTGCCCATGCGGTTCGGGCAAGCGCTTCAAGCGGTGCTGTCTAACCGTCGGCAGCTTTTGACGGGGTCAACCGCCATGACTATTCCCGCTAGCTGATCTGCCAGTCGTCCACAGAACGGAACGACGACGCCCGGCCATGGGGCCGGGCGTTTGCAATTGTGAGTTGTGTTGACCAGTCCCCGGCTACCGGAAGTCACTTCGTCCCACCATCGCAACCGCTAATGCTGGTCCAGGTAACGGATCTGCGTCGCGCCACCACTTTGCAGGATCAAGCCGGCACGGATCTCCGGCAGCAGCACGGCGACCGGATGGGTCGTGTTCGCCTTGTATCGCCAGGCTTCCCCGCCTTGCAGGTCGACCAGTTCGATCCTGCCTCGCGTGGATTCGTTGCCGGCCAGCACCAGCCACGGTTCGCCCGGCGTGTACGACGCCCAGTGCACGGTCTGCAGGCTGAGTGGGAAGATACGTTCGCGCCGCCAGTCCTGCGTTTTCAACTGCACGACCTCGGCCTGTCCACTCGCCGGGCAGCGCCAGCAGCAGCTCGCCGCTACGCGTGTCCCATACCTTGGGCATGCCGTCCGGGTCGAGGTCCATCACGGTGCTGCCGATCGAGCTGGTCAGCACGATGCCGTCTTCCGCGCCGAAGGCGATGTTTTCGATGCGGACCGAATGCGCGTCGCGCGTGATGCGCGAACACGCGGCGATTGAAGTCGATGAAGTTCTGGACGAACTCCGGATCGATGCGTGTGTCCCGCGATGCGATGTACCACCATGACAGCGTCCGCAGCGCACACGGCGCCAGCACCGCCGCCGCCCAGGTTCCCCTCGATCTTGCGCGCATCTCTGTCCCCTGATGGCGGCTGTGGAAACTGTAGAAATGAAGTCAGGTCTTCTCCGCTGACTGAGACGATGGCCTGACGATTGCGGGATCAGTATGCCTGCACACTTTCCCTCTACTCGGGCGCGAGTTCCCTCAACCAGATGTTGCGGAAGCGGACGGGGTTGCCGTGATCCTGCAGTGAAAGCGGCAAACGCGGCGGGTGGGCTGCATAGGGCGGGCGCTGCTTGTGCGCGGTCGGGCCTGTCAGGGCGACGTTGTCCTGCACCAGCACGCCGTTGTGGAACACCGTCATGCGCGCGGGTTGTTGCAGCCGCCCATCGGTATCGAAGCGGGGCGCGCGGAACACGATGTCGTACCGCTGCCACTCGCCCGGTGGCCGGTTGGCGTTGACCAGTGGAGGGTATTGCCCGTAGATCGCGCCCGCCTGTCCGTCCGGATAGGTGGTGTTCCGGTACGAGTCGAGGACCTGCACTTCGTACCGTCCCATCAGGAAGACCCCGCTGTTTCCCCGGTCCTGCCCCTGCCCTTGCGCGGGCTCGGGCGCCGCCCATTCGATATGAAGCTGGACATCGCCGAACTCCTGGGATGAGGCGATGGCTCCGGAGCCTGGTGCTACTTCGAAATAGCCATCCTTGACTTTCCAGCGTGCCGGGCTGCCATCGGCCGAGCGCCAGTGGGAGAGGTCGCTGCCATCGAACAGGACCACTGCATCCGCAGGTGCGGGGACAGGTGCCGCGGCCGGGCCAGGGTCGACGATGGCGGGTTGGGGACGGTCGGTTGAATGTATCGGCCAGCGCTCCGTCGATTGTCCGGGAATGTCGTTCGCGGGCATCGGATATGCGGTCGAACATCCGATGAGTGCGCCGGCACCGACAATGCCGGCAATCGAGGCGACGACCATGCCCGCTGACCGGCGATGTTCCTTGTTCTTCGACATGGATGCTTTTTTCGAGTTCATGGGGCGTTCTACCATCGGGAAAAGGGGCAGGTCACGTGCATGATGACCGGATGTAAACTGACGACCGTGGATTACGGAGGAGCGGACATGGCCATCACTCCCGAACAACTGGATCAACTGGGCAAGTTCGAGCGCCTGCAACTGGTCGAGGATCTGTGGGACCGGTTCGCCGCCGAGGCCACGCCCGAGACCGATCCGGCCGTGCTTGACGAACTGGAACGCCGTGCGAAATGGCGCGACGCCCATCCCGCACAGGGCAAGTCCTTGGCGCAGATCGCCTCAGGTCTCGGCATTCGCCTGTGATCCGGCGGGTTGTCTTCGAAGCGCCGGCTCAGGCGGAGATCGTCGCGGCCTTCGAGTGGTACGAGCAGCGCTCGTACGGACTGGGTGGTGACTTCCTGCGCGCTGTGGCTGCCGCCGAGGAGCATCTGGCACGTTCGGCTGAAAGCTATCCTGCTGTCCGGGGCCGTTTCCGGCGTGTCCTGTTACGCCGCTTTCCCTATGCCCTCCATTTCGAGATTCTGGATGGGGAACAGGTTTCCGTGCTGGCCTGTCTGCATCACAGGCGAAGTCCGGAACGCTGGCCGGAAGGGTGAATTCGCCATTGGGGCTGGGGTGAGGGCAGGTTTTACGCGCTGCCGCCGATCCAGCTGCCCTGCACGGTGACGTTCTCATCCAGCACCACCAGGTCGGCGCGGTAGCCGGCGGCAATCCGGCCGAGCTCATGGCCGAGGCCGAGGAACTCGGCGGGGTACTGCGAGGCCATGCGGCAGGCTTCGTCGAGCGGCAGGCCGAGTCGCTGCACGGAGTTGCGGACGGCGCTGGCCATGTCGAGGGCGGAGCCGGCGAGGGTGCCGCTGGCGGTGCTGCACAGGCCGTCGCGGCAGGTCATGGTTTCGCCGTAGAGCTCGAAGTCCTCGCGCTCGCCGCCGACCGGGGGCATGGCGTCGGTGACCAGGATCATCTTCCCGCGCGGGCGGGCGGCGATGGCGACGCGCAGGCTGGCGTCGTGGACGTGGTGGCCGTCGACGATCAGGCCGCACCATACGTCTTCATTGTCGAGCGCGGCGCCGACGCCGCCCGGCTCGCGGCTGTTCATCGGCGTCATCGCGTTGAACAGGTGGGTGACGCCGCGGATGCCGGCGTCGAAACCGGCGCGCATCGTGTCGTAGTCGGCGGCGGTGTGGCCGGCGCTGAGGATCACCCCGCGTGCGGCCAGCGCGCGCAGGGTGTCGGCGTCGAAACGCTCGGGGGCGACGGTCAGCAAGGTCTTGCCGTTGCCCAGCGAGGCGACCAGGTCGAGTTCGTCCTCGCCCGGAGTGTGGAACTTGCCCGGATCGTGCACGCCCTTGCGCGCTTCGGCCAGGTACGGGCCTTCGAGGTGGATGCCGAGCACGCCGGGCACGCCCTGCTCGATCGCCCCGCGCACCGCGGCGATGGCGTTGCGCATCACCTCGACGTCATCGCTGATCAGGGTCGGCAGCAGGCCGGTGGTGCCGTATTTGCGGTGGGCCTCGGCGATGCGGCGCACGCCGTCGACCGTGGTGGCGTCGTTCAAAAGCACGTCGCCGCCGCCATTGACCTGGGTGTCGATGAAGCCGGGCACGAGGTGTTGGCCTTGCAGGTCGACGACCTCGGCCGATGCCGGCGGCGGGCCGGGCACGACGGCGACGATATGGCCGTCCTCGACGATCACGCACAGGCCGGTCTCGAAGCCGCGCTCGGTGAGGACGTGTCCGTTGTGGAAGGCGAGGGCGGGCATCGTCGCGATTCTCCCCCTCCCCCGCGTGCGGGGGAGGGCTGGGGTGGGGGCGAGCGGAGCGGCGATGCCGCGATCCGCGATGGGATGGTCGGCGCTTTGCCCCATCCCGGCCTTCCCCCGCAGGCGGGGAAGGGATCACAAGCTCAGATCGTCTCGGTGACTTTGTTGAGGTGCGGCGGCAGGTCGGGGTTGTGGCCGCGGGCGACGGCCAGCGCGTTCACCGCCTTGTAGAACGATTGCACGGTCAGCAGCGGGGTCACCGCCGGGTGCGAAGCGGCGGCCAGCGGCAGCAAACCCTCGCCGGCGTCCTGCCCCGGCGCGGCCAGCCACACCGGCGCACCGCGCTGACGGAATTCGTCGGCGACCGCGGCGGTGCCAGCGCCGGTGTCGTCGTCCTGGGCGAAGGCCAGCACCGGGAAGCCCGGGCCGACGATCGCCATCGGGCCGTGCCTGACCTCTGCCGACGAGAACGCCTCGGCGTGCAGGCCGCTGGTCTCCTTGAACTTGAGCGCGGCTTCCTGCGCGGCGCCGAGACCGAGCCCGCGAGCGAGCACGAACAGGTTGCGTGCATCCTTCAAACCTTCGACGACGGCCGACCAGTCCTGCGCCCAGGCCTGGCGCAGCGCTTCGGGCAGGCCGCGTTCGGCGGCGAGCAGGGCTTCATCGCCGCTCCAGCGCGCGGTCAGCTGCAGCAGTGCGGCCAGCGAGCACAGGTAGCTCTTGGTCGCGGCGACGCTGCGCTCGGGACCGGCGTGCAGCGGTACCACGGTGTCGGCGAGTTCCGCCAGCGGCGAGTCGGCGACGTTGACCAGGGCGACCACGTGGGCGCCGGCGGCCTTGGCGATCTCGGCATTGCGCAGCAGGTCCGGGCTCTTGCCCGACTGCGAGATGACGACGAACAGCGCGCCCTCCATCTGCGGCTTGATCGCGTAGACCGAACCGACCGACGGCGAGGCCGAGGCGGTGACCAGCCCCAGCGTGGTCTCGAACAGGTACTTGCCGTAGGTCGCGGCGTGGTCGGAACTGCCGCGCGCGCAGGTGACGATGAAACGCGGCGGGTCGGCGCGCAGGCGTTCGGCGAGGGCGTCGAGCACCGCGGCATTGGCGGCGAACTGGCGCGCGACCGCGTCGGCAGCCTCGGCCGCCTCGGCGAACATCAGGGTGTCTTCGGCGCGCAGCGGCCGGGCGGACAGAGCGGTCGGGTCGACGGCGGCGTTCAAGGCATCACTCCGTATGCAGTTCGGCGACGAAGTCGTAGGCATCGCCGCGGTAGAAGGATCGGGTGAATTCGGCGACGCGGCCGTCGTCGAGGAAGGTGCGACGTTCGATGAACAGCCCGGGACTGCCTTCGGGCAGGCGCATCAGCCGGGCCTGTTCGGCGTCGAAGGCGATCGCGCGCAGCCGCTGCAGCGCCCGCACCGGGCGCAGGCCGAGCTTGTCGAAGGCGGCGTAGAGCGAGTTCTCGACCAGCGACGGGTCGGCGAGGATCGCCTGCGGCACCACGGTGCGCTCCAGCGCCAGCGCGGTGCCGTTGGCGGTACGCAGGCGGTAGTAGCGGACCACCTGGGCGCCGGGCGACAGGTTCAGCGCCATCGCTTCCTCCGGAGTGACCTCGCCGGTGCCGCGCTCGATGAACTCCGACTTCGGGTCCAGCCCGCGCGCGCGCAGGTCGTCGGTGAAACTGGTCAGCGCCGAGAACGACTTGACGATGCGCTCGGCGACGAAGGTGCCGGCGCCCTGGCGCTGCAGCACCAGGCCGTCGGCGACCAGGCCGGCGATGGCCTTGCGCACGGTGACCCGCGACAGGTCGAGCAGCCGCGCCAGTTCGCGCTCGCCGGGCAGGGCCTGGCCGGCGGTCAGCGAGCCGTTCTCGATCGCGTGCTGGAGGGTGCGGCGCAGGTGCTGGTAGGCCGGCGCGCGTCGCGCGGCCTGTTGGCGCTGGTATTCGCTGAGCAGATAGTCCTGCATGGCGGAAAGATACCAGTAACAAACCAGTGGCGGCAAGCCGGGGACGAGGTTTGCGAGGTCCCGGAGGCTCGTCATCCCTGCAGGAGCGGGGCGCCATGGGCTCTATTGGTCAAATTCAGGGGTATCCATGGATGCCCGGCTTCGCGGGAATGGCGGGAGATGGGAAGTGGTTTGCGCAATTGGTATCGTAGTGGTATCGTTCGCCGCATGGTCAAACACCAGACCAGTCACAGCCCGGAGGTCCGCGGCACGGGTGCCGCGGTGCCGCCCCCAGCGAGTCCATCCATGACCCTGCACGCCAAGCACCCCTCCGTCACTCCGATGCCCCCGTTCGATCTGGTGATCTTCGGCGGCACCGGCGATCTGGCCATGCGCAAGCTGCTGCCGGCACTGCTGCACCGCTATGTCGACGGCCAGATCGTCGCCGGCACCCGCATCTACGGCATCGCCCGCGACGAGCGCAGCGACGAGGCGTATCGCGAGCGCGTACGCGAGGCGGTCGCCGCCGCAGCCGCGGCCGACCCGCGGGTGGCCGAGTGCGTCGATGGCTTCATCGAACTGTTGCATTACCGCCGCCTCGACCTGTCCGGCGAGGCCGGCTGGCCGGAATTCGCCGCCGAGATCGGCAACGACCCGGACCGGGTTCGGGTGTTCTACCTCGCCGTCGGCCCCGGCCTGTTTGCGATGGTCGGCGACCGCCTGCAGGCGGCGGGCCTGTCCGGCGAAGGCAGCCGGGTCGTGGTCGAGAAGCCGATCGGCAAGGACGGCGCCAGCGCCCAGGTCATCAACGAGGCGCTGGGCCGCGTGTTCGACGAGTCGCAGGTCTACCGGATCGATCACTACCTCGGCAAGGAAACGGTGCAGAACCTGACCGCGCTGCGCTTCGGCAACGCGCTGTTCGAACCGTTGTGGAAGGCCGAGCACATCGACCACGTGCAGATCACCGTCGCCGAGACGGTCGGGCTGGAGACCCGTGCGGGCTACTACGACCAGTCCGGCGCGCTGCGCGACATGGTCCAGAACCACCTGCTGCAGCTGCTGTGCCTGGTGGCGATGGAGCCGCCGGCCTCGCTGGCCGCCGATTCGATCCGCGACGAGAAGCTCAAGGTGCTGCGCTCGCTGCGCCCGATCGACAACGGCAATGCCGCCCAGCTCACCGTGCGCGGCCAGTATCGCGCCGGCGCGGTCGGCGGCAAGGCGGTGCCGGGCTATCTCGACGAGCTCGGCCACGGCTCGCACACCGAGACTTTCGTCGCGATCAAGGCCGAGGTGCAGAACTGGCGCTGGGCCGGGGTGCCGTTCTACCTGCGCACCGGCAAGCGCCTGTCCGAGCGGATGAGCGAGATCGTGGTGACCTTCCGCCAGGTGCCGCATTCGATCTTCGCCGACCTGCCCAACGCCAGTCCGCTGGCGCCGAACAAGCTGGTGATCCGGCTGCAACCGGACGAGGGCATCAAGCTGTGGCTGATGCACAAGGTGCCGGGCCCGGGCGGCATGCGCATGCGCGAGGTGGCGATGGACCTGAGCGTCGAGGAGACCTTCGGCGGTCGCCAGCCCGACGCCTACGAGCGCCTGCTGATGGACACCGTGCGCGGCAACCCGATGCTGTTCATGCGCCGCGACGAGGTCGACGCCGCGTGGCACTGGATCGACCCGATCCGCAATGCCTGGGAAGTCAATCACGACGCTCCCAAGCCCTACACCGCCGGCGGCTGGGGCCCGAGCGCCGCGGTGGCCCTGATCGAGCGCGATGGCCGCACCTGGCACGAGGACGAAGGTTGATGCCTGCCGAACTGAGAGTGATCGAGCCGATGCCCCTGCCCCTGGATACCCATGAATTCACCGGCGGCGCCGTGCTGGCCGAAGCGCTGGCGAAGGCGGTCGCCGCCAACCTGCGTGCCGCGATCGCGCGCCGCGGCAGCGCCCGCATCGCGCTGTCGGGCGGCAGCACGCCGCGCGCGTTCCTGACCGAGTTGTCGAAGCAGACCGTCGACTGGTCGCGGGTCACCGTGCTGCCGGTCGACGACCGCTGGGTACCGCCGCAGAGCGAACGTTCCAATGAGCGCCTGCTGCGCGAGACCCTGCTGCAGGGCGAGGCGGCGAAGGCGAAGTTCATGCCGCTGTACCGCCCGGCGCCGACCCCGGAATCGGCATTGCTGCCGGTGCTGGTGCAGGTCGCCAACAAGGCGTTGCCGCTGGATGTGGTCGTGCTCGGCATGGGCGAGGACGGCCACGTCGCCTCACTGTTCCCGGACCTGGGCGCCGACCGTTCCGGCCTGCGCGAGATCGGCCTCGCCCCGCGCGGCCGCACTCCGGCGCTGGCGGTGCGTACCGCCAATGCACCGGAGCCGCGGATGACGCTGACGCTGAGCGCGATCTTCACCGCACCCTCGCTGTACCTGCATATCGAGGGGGCGAAGAAGCGCGCGGTGCTCGATGGCGCGATCAATGATCCACGCTCGACCCTGCCGGTGCGCGCCGCGATGGCCGGCGCGCCGGTCACGCCGATGTTGTATTGGTGTCCGTAATGTCGGGCGCCCGTTCTTGGCCCCTTCCCCCGCTGGCGGGGGAAGGCCGGGATGGGGGCAAAAGGGCTGCGATGCTTCGTAATCGCGCTTCGCGCACCCCCACCCTCACCCTTCCCCGCATGCGGGGGAGGGGATGGAGAAAGAGGTTGTAGTCATGTCCACCCTGCACCCCACAATCACCGAAGTCACCGACCGTATCCGCGAGCGCAGCCGCGACTCCCGTGCCGCCTATCTGGCGCGGATCGATGCCGCCGCCGGCCACGGCCCGCACCGCGCGCGGCTGTCGTGCGGCAACCTCGCCCACGGTTTCGCCGCCTGCGGGCCGTCCGACAAGGACGCGTTGCGTGGTGACAGTTCGCCCAACCTCGGCATCGTCACCGCCTACAACGACATGCTGTCGGCGCACCAGCCGTTCGAGCGCTTCCCGTTCCTGATCAAGAACGCGGCGCGCGGCGTCGGCGCCACCGCCCAGGTCGCCGGCGGCGTGCCGGCGATGTGCGACGGCGTGACCCAGGGCCGCGCCGGCATGGAGCTGAGCCTGTTCTCGCGCGACGTGATCGCGCTGTCGACCGCGGTCGCGCTGTCGCACGACATGTTCGACGCCGCGCTGTACCTGGGCGTGTGCGACAAGATCGTCCCCGGCCTGCTGATCGGCGCGCTCAGCTTCGGTCACCTGCCGGCGGTGTTCGTGCCGGCCGGACCGATGCCCTCGGGCATCCCCAACGACGAGAAGTCGCGCGTGCGGCAGCGCTACGCCGAGGGCAAGGCGACCCGCGACGAACTGCTGGAGGCCGAGGCCGCCAGCTACCACGCGCCGGGGACCTGCACCTTCTACGGCACCGCCAACTCCAACCAGATGCTGATGGAGATCATGGGCCTGCACATGCCGGGCGCCAGCTTCATCAATCCGAACACCCCGCTGCGCGACGCGCTGACCGCCGAGGCCACCCGCCGCGCCGCCGCGATCACCGCGCTCGGCGACGATTACCGCCCGGTCGGCCGGATCATCGACGAGCGCGCGATCGTCAACGGCGTGATCGGACTGCACGCGACCGGTGGCTCGACCAACCACCTGCTGCACATCATCGCGATCGCCGCCGCCGCCGGCATCGAGCTGCGGCTGGAGGACTTCGACGCGCTGTCGTCGGTGGTGCCGCTGCTGGCGCGCGTGTACCCGAACGGCAGCGCCGACGTGAACCACTTCCACGCCGCCGGCGGACTCGCCTTCATGATCGGCTCGCTGCTCGACGCAGGCCTGCTGCACGGTGACGTCGAAACCGTCGCCGGCCCGGGGCTGGAACGCTATCGGGTCGAACCGCGCGTCGACGGCGCCAACGGTGTCGCCTATGCCCCGGCTGCGCCGGAGAGCGCCGACACCGCCGTGCTGCGGCCGGTCGCCGAGCCGTTCCGCGCCGATGGCGGCTTGCGTGTGCTGCACGGCAACCTCGGCATCGGTGCGATCAAGGTCTCGGCGGTGCCGGACGACCGCACCGTGATCGAGGCGCCGTGCCGGATCTTCAGCGAGCAGGGCGAGGTGCGGACCGCATTCGAGCGCGGCGAACTGGACCGCGACGTGATCGTGGTGGTCCGCTTCCAGGGCCCGCAGGCCAACGGCATGCCCGAGCTGCACCAGCTGACCCCGACCCTGGCCGTGCTGCAGAAGCGCGGCCACCGTGTCGCCCTGGTCACCGACGGCCGCATGTCCGGCGCCTCGGGCCAGGTGCCAGCGGCGATCCACGTCAGTCCGGAGGCCGCCGACGGTGGTCCGCTCGCGCGCCTGCGCGATGGCGATGTGGTCCGCCTCGATGCTGTGGCCGGCACGCTGGAGGCGCGGGTCGATGCGGCCGAATTCGCCGCCCGCGAGCCGGTCGTCGCCGACCTGTCCGGTCATCAGCATGGCATGGGCCGCGAACTGTTCGACCTGTTCCGCCGTGTCGCCGGTCCGGCAACACGGGGCGGCTCGGCCTTTGACGCCGGTGTCGATGCTGCATCAGCATCGGACACGCATGAAAGAGCTTGATCGCCATCCCCGCGCTCGTGTTTTTGCATCGGCCCAATGGCCGATTGCGCGGGGAGCCATGGACTTTGCGTTTCGAAAGGCCAACGTCCATGGATGCCCGCTTGCGCGGGCATGACGAGAGCCTTGAGGTTTTCCCAAGTCATTCTGTGAGCCAAGTGACCCCATGACCCTGATCGAGAAAGTCTTGCACCTGGCCCCGGTGATCCCGGTGGTCGTGATCGAGGACGCGAGCCACGCGGTGCCGATGGCGCGCGCGCTGGTCGCCGGTGGCCTGCCGGTGATCGAGGTGACCCTGCGCAGCGACGCCGCACTGGCCGCGGTGCGCGCGATCGCCGACGAGGTGCCTGACGCGATCGTCGGCACCGGCACCGTGCGCCGCCCGGCCGACCTCGATGCCTCGGCGAAAGCGGGTGCGCGCTTCGCGGTCTCGCCCGGCTCTACCCCTGACCTGCTTGCCGCCGCACGCGGCCATGATGTGGCCTGGCTGCCGGCCTCGGCGAGCGCGTCGGAGGCGATGACCCTGGCCGAGGCGGGCTTCACGTTCCAGAAGTTCTTCCCCGCCCAGGCCGCCGGCGGCACTGCGCTGCTGCGCAGCCTGCACGGCCCGCTGCCGGAGATCCGCTTCTGCGCGACCGGCGGCATCAGTCTGGCCAATGCCGCCGAATACCTCGCCACTCCGAACGTGGCCTGTGTCGGCGGCTCGTGGATTACCCCGGCCGGACTGATGCGCGCCGGTGACTGGGCCGCGATCGAACAGCTGGCCCGCGAGGCGGCGGCACTGCGGGCAGGCTGAGGCTGAGGCTGCCCTCACCCCAACCCCTCTCCCACACGTGGGAGAGGGGCTTCCAGGCAGCCGCGACGCCTAGGAGAAGGGCTTCCAGGCGGCCGCGACGCCTATGGCCCCTCTCCCGTTTACGGGAGAGGGGTTGGGGTGAGGGCCCCGGCTCCGCACCCTGACGCGCTCTGTACGCGTCTGTTGCATCATCCTTGCCGGGTTTCCGCGCAAGGGGCTTCGCATGCACACCATCCTGATGGTTATCGCCGGCCTGGCCGTGCTCGGCCTGTTCCTGCTGATCGGCCGCCTGTGGGCCTTGCGGGTGCCGGGCGCGACACGTCGCGCGGCGCTGTGGTTCATGCCGATCTGGCTGGTCGCCGCGCTGGTCAACATGGGCGTCGGCGTGATCGAGGCCGGCTACAGCGTCTCCGAGGAGTTGCCGTTCCTGCTGATGGTGTTCGGCATCCCGGCGCTGGTGGCGGGGTATGTGTGGTGGCGGCTGCGGCCACGCAAGAACCCGAACCCGCTTCCATAGGGGTTTTACGTGGCCCGGGTACGGCTTCGCCTTACCCGGCGACAGGTTGCGTCGCAAACTGCAGTGTCACGCCTTCGGCCGCGGCGGCGCGGTCGAGCCACGCACCACCAGCACCGGGCTGAAACCTTCGTTCGGGTGGGTATCGACGTTGCCGTCGCGGCGCAGCTCGGCGATCAGCCGGTAGGCGGCGTGGCGGGCGATCGCCTCGGTGGCCTGGCTGGCGGTGGTCAGCGGTGGCCACGACTGCTTGGAGAACGGGCTGTCCTCGAAGCCGGCGATCGACAGGTCGTAGGGCACGTTGAGGCCGCTGGAGCGGGCCGCAGCGAGCACGCCGGCGGCGATCTCGTCGTTGCTGCCGAAGATCGCGGTCGGCGGTTCGGGCAACGAGAGCAGCCGGCGCGCGCCGCGGAAGCCGTCGTCGAACGAATAATCGCCGGGCAGCACCAGGGTCTCGTCCTCGACGATGCCGTAGTCGGCCAGCGCCTTGGCGTAACCCTTGTAGCGCTCCGAGCTCGACTTGTGCGAGGTGCCGCCCCAGAGGAAGCCGATGCGCTGGTGGCCGAGCTGGATCAGATGTTCGGTGATGTCGTAGGCGGCGTCGCGGTCGTCGACCCAGACGCACGGGGCGCCGTCGTGCGGGTCGGCCGATGCGGAGACGATGCGTACCAGCCGGATGCCCTGCTCGACCAGTTCGTTGACCAGTTCCATCCGCTCGGACATCGGCGGGGCCAGCACCAGCCCGGCCAGGCGCGCGCCCTGGACCAGATCGATCAGGTCCGCGGCCAGCACCGGCGAGGAGGCGTCGCAGGGGTGGATCTGCAGGCCGTAGCCGGTCTCGCGACAGGCCGACAGCACGCCGTTCTGCACCGCGATGATGTAGTACGGGTTGGGATTGTCGTAGACCACGCCCAGCGCGTACGGCTGGGCGCTGCGCAGACTGCGCGCGGACGGATCGGGACGGTAGCCGAGCGCGGCGATGGCCTGGTTGACCTTCTCGCGGGTGCGGGCGCGCACGCCCGGCTCGTCGTTGATCACCCGTGAAACGGTCTTGAGCGAAACTTCGGCGCGCTCGGCAACGTCTTTGATCGTGGGGCGGCGCACCGGAACCTCGTTCATGCGGTCAGGCGCCTAGCCTAACGGCCGCGGGGCGCGGCGTGAACAGGCAGCCAGCCCGTGACTCCGGCGGTGCGGAGCGCATCCGGGTCAGGCCTCGCCCTTCAGCCCCGCCCGGTATCCGCGCGTGGCGAAGTGCCAGATGTACAGGTAGCACGGCACCATCAGCAGCAGGAACACCCACTGGAAGTCGAACGAGCTCTGCAGTACCGCGTACAGCTGCGGGATCACCGCGCCGCCGGCGATGCCCATGATCATGATCGCCGAGCCGAGCTCGGTCAGGCGGCCCAGGCCGCGGATCGCGAGCGGGAAGATCGCCGGCCACATCATCGCGTTGGCGAAGCCGAGCAGGGCGACGAAGGCGACCGACACGTAGCCGCTGGTGAAGAAGGCGCCGATGGTCAGCGCCACGCCCAGCACCGCCGACCAGGCCAGATAACGCTCCTGCGAGATGAAGCGCGGGATCGTGATCAACCCGACCAGGTAGCCGGCCAGCATCCCGCCCAGGGTCAGCGAGGTGAAGAACTTGCTGTGGTCGAGTGGCAGGCCGAGCGACTCGCCGTAGATCACGATCGCGTCGCCGGCCATCACCTCCACGCCGACGTAGGCGAACAGGCAGGCCGCGCCCAGCCACAGGTGCGGGTAGTGGAACAGGGTGCGGCGGCTGCCGGCGGCGCCGGGTGTCTCGGCATTGGCCTCTTCCGGACGCAACTCCGGCAACGGCGAGAACAGCACCCCGACCGCGACCAGCGCCAGCAGGCCGGCCATGACCATGTACGGGTCGTGGATGCGCGCCGCGAACTCGTTTAGCAGCGCTTCCTTGCCGGCGGGGTCGGCCGCCTCGACCTGCGTGGCGAGGTCGCCCATGCCATGCAGTACCAGCGAGCCGAGCACGATCGGGGCGAGGATGCCGGCCAGCTTGTTGCAGATGCCCATCACCGCGATCCGCTGCGCGGCGCCCTCGATCGGGCCGAGGATCGAGATGTAAGGGTTGGCCGCGGTCTGCAGGATCGCCAACCCGGCGCCGATTACGAAGATGCCGGCCACCGCTCCGGGGAAGTGGCGGCCGGTGGTGAACTGGCCGAACACCACCGCGCCGACCGCCATCACGAACAGGCCCAGCGCCATGCCCTTCTTCATCCCGATCTTCTTCAGGATCAGCGAGGAAGGCAGGGCGAGGAAGAAGTAGGAGATGTAGAACGCGAACGGAATCAGGAACGCCCCGACCTCGCTGACATCGAAGGCGAGCTTGGCGAACGCGATCAGCGGACCGTTGAGCCAGGTGACGAAGCCGAACAGGAAGAACAGCAGGCCGATGATCCCGATCGAGAGCAGGTAGCCCTGGGTGCGATGCGGTGCGGCGGTGGACGTGGTCGAAGACATGGAACGGACTCCCCTCCGTGTGCGGCAGGCAGGCCCGCCGGCGGTCGTGGTGTGGCGGCCGCGGTCCGGTGGCATTGGCGCGGGCGTGTTTTGACCGCACGTTGTCACAAGTTTGTCCCGTAGGCCAGTACTCTTCAAAAAACACCTTTTTCTCGGGCTTTCCGCGCATAATTTCATGCTGCATCGCAGCAATAAAGTGCTTGGCCAGCATGTTTTCCGGGCTGTTGCACGCTTTCAAGACAAAAAGTTGACATCGTTGTCTTATCTGTCGCAGGCTCGGTCCCCGCTACGGGGATGGACCCGTATGGAGGCTCGATGAAAGGGGAGTGTTCTGGCAGCTCGGCCCGCGTGCGCATGCAGCGCAGCTCGGGTTGTACGGGGATCGGCGGGGCGATGGCATGAGCGCAGCGCAGCGCCTGGTGGTGGCCGAGCGCCGCTTCATCGCCGCCGATGTCGGCGGCACCCACACCCGTGTGGGCCTGGTCTGCGCCGGTGGCGCGGGCGAATCGCCGGTCGCCGTGCTCACGCATCGCAAGTACGCCTGCGCCGAGTATCCGGACCTGGCCGCGATCATCGCCGACTTCATTGCCGGCATCCCCGGCGGGGCCGGCGATGTCGACAGCGTGGCGATCGCCTGTGCCGGAGTGATGCTCGACGGCGTGGTGGTCAATGCCAACCTGCACTGGCGCGTGTCCAGTGCCGACCTGCGCCGGGCACTGGGCCTGCAGCGGGTGTTGTTCATCAACGACTTCCAGGCCGCCGCGCACGCCGCGCAGTGCATGAACCCGGCCGAGGCGACCCTGCTGACCCCGGGCGTGGAGACCAATGAGCCCGGCCCGGTGCTGGTCGTCGGCCCCGGCACCGGCCTGGGCGCGGCGATGCGGGTGCCGTATCGCGACGGCACCGTGGTGCTGCCGACCGAGGCCGGCCACGCCGCCTTCGCACCCGGCAACCCGCGCGAGCTCGAAGTGCTGCGCTGGTTGCAGCGGCGTGGCGGTCATGTGCCGACAGAAGACCTGGTGTCCGGCCCCGGCCTGGTCAACCTGTATCGCGCGCTGTGCGCGATCGACGGCCGCAGCCCGCAGCCGCTGGATCCCTCGCAGATCAGCTCGGCTGCGCGCGACGGCGACCCGAGCGCGCGCGAGGCGGTGCTGACCTTCTGCGCCCTGCTCGGCAGCGTGATCGGAGACCTGGCCGTGGTCAGCAGCGCCCGTTCGGTGTTCATCGCCGGCGGCATCCTGCCGCGGCTCAAGGATTTCATCGCCGGCAGCGAGTTCCTGACGCGCCTGCGCGACAAGGGTGCGATGCGGCCGGTGCTCGAGCGCCTGCCGGTGCGCCTGATCGAGAACGACCGGCTCGGCGTGATCGGTGCCGCCAGCTGGTACCTGCAGCACGGGATGGAGTACGAAATGGAGCAAGCGCGTGGGAGTTGAACCGATCGCCTGAACCGAAACGCCCGGCCGGCGCCGCTGGCGGGCTTCAAGCACCAGGGGGAGCGAGCACCGCGCAGAAGGGGCCGCACCGCCGGATACGACCCGAGGGAGAGAGAAAATGACCACTACACTTCGCAAAACCCTGTTATCGGCGAGCATCCTCGCCGCGCTGTCATTCACCGGCGCCGCCGTCGCTCAGGAGGCGGCGGCCGATGCCTCGGCCACCGATCTCGACACGGTTGTCGTCCGCGGCATCCGCGCCGCGGAGGCGGCTTCGCTCGCGGCCAAGCGCGACGAGGTCACCCGCGTCGAGGTCATCAGTTCCGAGGACATCGGCAAGATGCCGGACAAGAACGTCGCCGACTCGCTGGCGCGCGTGTCCGGCGTCAACATCAGCGCCGCCAGCGCCAATGAGGGCGCGTTCGACGAGAACGACCGCGTCAGCATGCGCGGCACCCCGCCGAGCTTCACCCAGACCCTGATCGATGGCCACAGCGTCGCCACCGGCGACTGGTTCGTACTCAACCAGACCGGCACCGTCGGCCGCAGCGTCAGCTACTCGCTGCTGCCGGCCGAGCTGGTCGACCAGGTGATGGTGCGCAAGTCGTCCGAGGCCAAGCTGGTCGAGGGCGGCGCGGTCGGCAACATCGACATCATCACCCGCAACCCGTTGAACTTCGACACCGGTTTCAGCGTGTTCGGCTCGGTCGGTGCGGTCTATGCCGACAAGCCCGAGAAGTGGGCCCCGCAGCTGTCGGTGCTCGGCAACTGGAAGAACGACGCCGGCACCTTCGGCGTGACCGTGCAGGCATTCAGCGAGGAGCGCCACCTGCGTCGTGATGGCCAGGAGCTGCTGGGCTACGAGCAGATCGCGGCTGATTCCGCCATTGCTGCCAGCAATCCGGACCTGGCAGGCGTCTACTATCCGACCCTGATCGGTTCGGCACTGTTCGAGCAGGAGCGCAAGCGCACCGGCGGCAAGCTGACCTTCCAGCTCAGGCCGACCGACAACACCGAGTTCGAGGCCAACTACTTCCGCTCCGACCTCAAGGCCGACAATTACAACCGCAACTACATGCTGTGGGGCGCGCGCATCCTCGGCCAGGGCAACGGCCAGGCGCCGGACCCGGGCTACGTGGTCCGCAACGGCACCCTGGTGTCGGCCAACTTCACCGGCGTCGAAGGCCAGCAATACGGCATCTACGACGAGATTTCGCGCCCGGGGTCCAAGTCCAGCACCGAGTTCCTCACGCTCGATGGCAAGTGGAATGCCACCGACAGCCTGACCCTCAGCTTCCAGGCCGGCACTTCCGAGGGCCACGGCAAGACTCCGACGCAGGACGTGGCCGAATGGGACTTGGGCTTTGGTACCGGTGCCGGCTGGCAGCTCAACGGTGTCGGCGCGGCCGACTGGAACCTTGGCAGCCTGAATACCTCGGTGCCGGGCGTGGCTGGGGTCGACTACCGCCTCGACTGGATCTTCGGCTTCCAGGACATCGACGTCGAGGACTCCGAGGACTGGTTGAAGCTGGACGGCGAGTACTACGTCGGCGGCACCCTGAGCACGATCGAATTCGGTGTCCGCGATGCGCGCCATGAGCGTGGTCTGGACCGCATCACCGCGCAGGGCCCGGGATGCATCGACTCGGCCGGCAACGTGGTGCCGTTCGACTGGTCACAACCGTACTGGTGTCCGGTCGGCACCCAGTCGCCGGCCGACCCGGCCAACTTTCCGGTCGACTACCGCAACTATCCGGGTGATTTCGCCAACGGCATCGGCGGCAACTTCCCGCGCGACATCTGGTACCACTCGATGCGCGACCTGGCCGAGTACAACCGGCTGACCAACCGAGACCCGGTCGAGCGGTTCTTCTTCCCGGGTGCCTACGCTCTGGAGGAGCGCAGCACCGCCGCCTATACCCAGTTCAACTTCGAGGGCGACAACTGGAGCGGCAACATCGGCGTGCGCTACGTGCGCACCGAGGAGGAAGTCACCAACTACGTCAATACCGACGCCACGGACCCGGACGCGATCACGACCTCGGCCTTCGGTCCATTCAAGCAGGTGGTTACCAAGAACACCTATAACGATTGGCTGCCGAGCGCCAACTTCCGCTACAGCCTCAACGACGACATGGTTCTGCGTTTCGCCGCATCGCGGACCCTGACCCGTCCGGACTTCTCCGCACTGTCAGGTGCGATCAGTCTGAGCCCGCCTGCCACCGAGGGCGGCGTCGGTACCGGTACCGGTGGCAACCCGAACCTCGAGCCGATCATCTCGACCAACCTTGACGGTACCTTCGAGTGGTACTACGCAGAGCGTGCCCTGCTGTCGGCCAGCCTGTTCTCGATGAACATCGACAACTACGTCTCGCTGGGCATCGTGCGCCAGCAATTCCTGACCATCGATAACCTGCATCCGGACGGCGTGCTGATCGACTACGACCTGTCGGTACCCGTCGGGACCGGTGCCAAGGTCAAGGGTATCGAACTGGCGTGGGAGGCACCGATCGGTGAGTACTTCGGCGCGTTCGCCAACTACACCTACGCCGATGGCGAGACTGACGACGGCTCGCCGATGCTGGGCACCTCGAAGAACACCTACAACCTGGGTGCCTACTTCGAGAACGACCTGTTCAGTGCCCGAGTGAACTACACGTACCGTTCGGAGTTCTACAGCGGCCTGGATCGCGCTTCGGCGTTCTACCAGGATGAGATCGACAGCCTGTCGGCCTCGCTGGGCTGGAAGATCAGTGACAACTTCTCGCTGAGCCTGGATGCGCTGAACCTCAACAACCCGAAGACCAAGTACTACGCCGAGAACCGCGACCGCCCTCGCTCGATCTACGAGAACGGCCGCCAGTACTACCTGAACCTCCGTTTCAACTACTGATGGCACGCAGTCAGCTGCGTACCGCAGGTATCGTTTGACCCCTGGCGGGCCCGGATGCCGTGGGCCCGCCTTTTCTTGTGGCGACGCGGTCGGGTGCATCGGCGCCGGACTCGTCCGAAGATGTCGGGACGCACCATGAAGGATCGAACCGAAGTGATGATGCAATCGAAGTCGACCGGATGCCGCCTGTGGCTGGCAGGGGCCGTGATGCTCGTGGCGTTGACGGCGTGTGCCGACCGGACTCCGACTGCGACTGAGGCGGCGGCCGTGCCTGATGTTGCGGATGGCGCATTGATCCCGAAACCGGCCAGGCTGGAGCAGGGCGACGGCGCGTTCGTGCTGTCCGTGGATACGCCATTGCTGTCCGCGGACGCGGCGGCCGAGGCGGTGGCGGTGCGTTTCGCCGATTACCTGCGGGCGACGCGGGGACTCGAGCTGGGCACCGCCGTCGGCGGGGCGGACGAGGGCGCGGTGCACTTCGCTCTCGATCCGGCTTTCGATGGTGGCTCGCCGGAAGCCTACCGGCTCGATGTCGCGCCGACCGGCGTGCGCGTGGTTGCCGCCGAACCGGCCGGGCTGTTCTACGGCGCGGTGACCCTGTGGCAGCTGGCGACGACGCAGGCCGAGGGCGACATTCGCATCCCGTCGATGCGTATCGAGGACGCGCCGCGCTTCGGCTGGCGTGGTTTCATGCTCGATTCCGCGCGCCACTTCCAGAGCGTGGAGCAGATCAAGAAGCTGCTCGACGCGATGGCGCTGCACAAGCTCAACACCTTCCATTGGCACCTGACCGACGACCAGGGCTGGCGGATCGAGATCAAGCGCTATCCGAAGCTCACCGAGATCGGCGGCTGTCGGATTCCGGCGGGCGACGCCGGCATCGACCCGGCCAGCGGCAAGCCGCGCCCGTACTGCGGCCATTACACCCAGGAGCAGATCCGCGACATCGTCGCCTATGCCGCCGAGCGCCATATCACCGTGGTGCCGGAGATCGACGTGCCCGGCCACGCACAGGCGGCGATCGCGTCCTATCCCGAACTCGGCGTGACCGGCGAGCGACCGCCGGTGTCGAACGAGTGGGGCGTGCACAGCTGGCTGTTCAATGTCGAGGAAGAGACCTTCGTATTCCTCGAGAACGTGCTGGCCGAAGTGGTCGAACTGTTCCCCGGCGAGTATGTGCACATCGGCGGCGACGAAGCGGTCAAGGACCAGTGGGAGTCCTCCGCGCGGGTGCAGGCGCGCATGCGCGAGCTGGGTGCGCAGGACGAGATGGCGATGCAGGGGCTGCTGGTCGAGCGGCTGGAGAAGTTCCTCGCCGGCAACGGCAAGCGTCTGATCGGCTGGGACGAGATCCTCGAGGCCGAGTTGCCGCCGGCCGCGACGGTGATGTCCTGGCGCGGCATCGAGGGCGGCATCGAGGCCGCGCGCAAGGGCCACGACGTGGTGATGTCGCCTTCGTCCGACCTCTACCTCGACTATCTGCAGACCACCCTGCCCGACGAGCCGCCGGGCAGGCCGGCGACGATCACCGTGCAGGATGTCTATGCGTTCGAGCCGGTGCCGGCGGAGCTGGACGCGGGCCAGCAGAAACACATCCTCGGCCTGCAGGCCAACATGTGGACCGAGCACACCCGCTTCGACGAGCGCCTGGAACACAACCTGTTCCCGCGCCTGGCCGCAGTCGCCGAGAGCGGCTGGACCCCGGCAGCGGACAAGAACTGGGACGACTTCCGCCGGCGCCTGCCGATGCAGCTGCAGCGTTACCGCATGCTCGGCATCGGCCATGCGCAGACGCCGTTCCAGGTCGCCATCGAGGTCGACGACGACCGCGCCGCCGGCATCGCCACGGTCGCCCTGTCCAACCCGCTCGGGTACGAGATCCGCCATACCACCGATGGCAGCATGCCGGTCGCCACGTCGCCGGCCCATGCCGGGCCGTTCGAGGTCGCATTGCCGGCCGAGCTTCGTGCGGCGGCGTTTTTCGACGGCGAACCGCTGGCGGAGCCGCAGACGTTCGTGCTCGATCCGGCTTCGTTGCTGGTCCGCACCGACGAACAGCTGGCGATCTGTCCCGATGCCGGCCGTCTGCTGCTGCGGCTGGAGGACGACGGCCCCGCCGACGGCGAGCGCGCGATCTTCAACGCCACCATCTTCTATCCGTGCTGGCAGTGGAACGCGGCCGACCTCGACGGCATCGGCGCGGTGAAGGTGCGGCTGGGGCGGATCCCGTATTACTTCCAGCTCGCCCACGACGAGCCCAGCCGCCACTTCGAGCCGGCCGTCACCGCGCATGGCGAACTGATGGTCCACGGCGGAGGCTGCGAAGGCGAACTGCTGGCGCAGCTGCCGATGCCGGCCGAACCCGGCGCCGACGGTTTCGTCGAGCTGGAGGCCGTGCTGCCGCCGCCGCCGGCGGCAGGCCGGCAGGACCTGTGCATCCGCGTCACCGGCGATACCCGGCCGGCGATGTGGGTGGTCGACCGGGTCGGGTTGGTGCCCGGCCGGCCCTGAACATCCGCCGGGAACAGCGAGGTGAGGGTCACATTTTCGGCGTGCATCGGGTAGCATTCGTTGCGTCGCAGCACGTCAAGTGCTGCGACGCTGCCGCGCCGAGTAAAGCGCGCTGATGAATGCAACGTGCTGACAGACGCACCACGCCTGGAGGCAACAGGGGGAAACGCACATGAGTGCACGAATCTTGCTGCTGGCGGTCCTGCTTGCCGCCACCGGTATGGCCGCGGCCCAGAACCTGCCGCGCCCGGCCGAGTTCTACTTCGCCGATGACTCCCGCACGACGCGACCGGTGGTCGTGGTCAATGGCACCGGCGAGGCGGTGATGCAGAAATTGCTGGCGACCATCGAGCGCAACCGGCGCGCCCATGCCGAGGCCGCCCAGCTGGCCCACCTCGCCTTCGGTTCCGGCCGGGTCGAAGTCGGCCGCAGCCTGTACGACCGGGCCCTGGAAGGGCTGGACGGAAACAACGCGCTCCGGCGCCCGGTGATGTGGAACTATGGCTGGGACCTGTACCGGTCTGGCGACTCCGAGGGTGCGCTGGCGCAGTGGGCCGGGCTGGTGAATTTGCGCAGTATCACGGCGAGCTGGGTGCCGCAGACACTGGCACTGGCCTTGTGGTCGGTCGACCGCAGGGACGAGGCGGTGCAGTGGTACGCCGCCGCGGTGCGCAGCGAACCGGACCAGTGGCGCACCACCGCCCGCCATGCGGAGCTGCTGCCGGACTGGAGCGAATCCGAGCGTGCGATCCTGGCCGAAGTGCAGGCCGCCTGGGCCGAGAATCCGCCGGCCTGGCCGTAAGCCCAGACCGCCCCGGGCCGCCTGCGCGGCCCCTCAGTCGGTCGGCACCGTACGCCCTGTCGCCCATGCGCGCAGCGCTTCGACCTGTTCGGCCATCAGCACCGAAAGCGGTCGCGATTGCTTGAGTTCGGCGCGCAGGGCGAAGTCGCTCAATGCCGCGCCGGTGGCATGGGCGGCGTACATCGCCGACACGATGGCCTGCTCGACTTCGGCGCCGGAAAAGCCTTCGCTGGCGGTGGCCAGGCCACGCAGGTCGAATTCCGACGGATCCAGCGTGCGCTTGCGCAGGTGCAGGTCGAACAACTGCTCGCGGGTGGCGGCATCGGGCAGGTCGACGAAGAACACCTCGTCGAAACGGCCCTTGCGCAGCAGTTCCGGCGGCAGCGCGCTGACCTGGTTGGCGGTCGCGACCATGAACACCCGCGACCGGCGTTCGGCCATCCAGGTCAACAGGTGGCCAAGCACCCGGCGTGACACGCCGCCGTCGTTGTCGTCGCCCGACAGCGCCTTCTCGATCTCGTCGACCCACAGCACGCACGGAGCCAATTGCTCGGCCGCGGCCAGCGCTTCGCGCAGGTTGCGCTCGGTCTCGCCGTGGTACTTGTTGTAGAGCGTGCCCATGTCCAGCCGCACCAGCGGCACCCCGAAGCCGGCCGCGACCGCCTTGGCGATCATCGACTTGCCGCAGCCCTGCACGCCGAGCAGCAGCATGCCCTTGGGAATGTCGAGCCCGGGCGGTGCATTGCCGCTGACGAACACCTCGCGGCGGTGCTCGACCCAGCGCTTGAGCCGGCGCGCACCGGCGACCTCGTCCATGCGCGCGCTGTCGTATTCGTAGTGCAGGTGGCCGCTCTGGTTGAGCAGCTCGAACTTGAGCCGGGCCAGCTCCGGCAGGTCGTCGGCATCGAGTGCGCCATCGCGGAAGATCAGGTGGCGGGCGATCCGGCGGGCGTCGACCAGGTCCAGTCCGTTGAGGTTGCGCACGATCTGCTGCACCGCCTCGCCGTCGACCTCGACCCGCTTGCCGCCGTGTTCCTTCGCGTAGTCCTCGGCCTGCTGGCGGACCAGCTTGAGCAGCGCGTTGGCATCGGGCAGGCGCGGGCGGTAGCGCACCGCGCGGGATTCCAGCTCGGCCGGCAGCTCGACCTTGTGCCCGACCATCACCAGCACATGCGGCTGGCAATCACGCCGGTCGATGACCTCGCGCAGCTGGCGCTGGGTCATCGCCGCGCCGAGGAACGGGTGCACGTCGAACAGCAGGTAGACGCCGCGTTGGCCGGCGTCGCGGATCGTCATCAGTGTGCTCGACACGTCCGGCGGCGACTCGGCCGGGTCCTCGCGATCGATGTCGATCCGGCGCAGGCCCTCGGTGATCGACCAGCGGAACATCGCCCGCCAGACCTGCATCAGTGCCTGCCGGAACAGCTCGGTGACGCGGCTCTCGTCGCGGGTCTCGATCACGATCAGGGGAGTGTTGGCGCGGATCAGCGCGACCAGGTCTTGCAGTTCGCTCATCGGGCAGGGCTTGGCTGTCGGTCCCGCATGATAGCGAGCGCGGACGGACCTTCGTCTACTTGAGCGCATCGCGCGGTGCGGCGAGGATGGTGACTCCCCCCGTCCGCGATGCAATCGATGGCTTTCGACGCCTTCGCCCTGGTGCTGGCGATGCTGGCGCTGGGCTACCTGTTCCAGCGCCTGCGCGTGTTGCCCGGCGACGCGCCGCAGGTGCTCAACCTGGTGGTGCTCTACGTCTGCCTGCCGGCGGCGGTGTTGCGCTATGCGCCGCGGCTGACGCTGGAGCCGGCGCTGATCGGGGTGGTCGCGGTGCCCTGGCTGCTGCTGGCCGCGACCGTGCTGCTGGTCGGGCTGTGCGCGCGCTGGTTCGGCTTTCGTCGCGACGAGCATGCGGTACTGCTGCTGACCGTCGCCCTCGGCAATACCAGCTACCTCGGCTATCCGCTGGTGAGCGCCCTGATCGGCGAGCATGCATTGCCCTACGCAGTGGTCTACGACCAGTTCGGCGCGTTCATGATCCTGTCGACCTTCGGCCTGTGGGTGCTGGCGCGCTACAGCGGCAGCATGCCGCATGGGAACCGTGCGCCGGGTGCCCGCGAGGTCGCCGTGCGGATCCTCCGATTTCCACCGTTCTGGGCGCTGATCGTCGGTTTCACGGCGATGCCGGCCGAGCCGCCGCACTGGATCGAAGCCGGCCTGCAGCGGCTGTCAGACGCATTGCTGCCGCTGGCGATGCTGACCATCGGCCTGTCGGTACGGCTGGCATTGCCGCGCGACGAACTCAAGCCGCTCGCCGTCGGCCTGCTGCTCAAACTGGCGCTGATGCCGGCACTGGCCTGGTTGCTGGTGCCCCTGCTGGGATTGCGCGGGGCGATGGCGCAGGCAGCGGTGCTGGAGTCGGCGATGCCGTCGATGGTCACCGCCGCCGCACTCGCCATCGCCCAGGGCCTCGCTCCGCGGCTGGCCGCGGCAATGGTCGGCTACGGCGTACTGCTGTCGATGGCGACCCTGCCGCTGTGGGCGATGCTGTTGGGGCGCTGAGGGGTCGATAGTCGGGCGCTTGTTACGCTCACGGCCTGGGGTTTGGAAAGGAGACGCACCTTGGGGAACGCAGCACGATGGGGGTGGTGACCTTGGGAGCGGCCCTGCTGCTGGGTTGCGGGCAAGGATCGGCACCAGAAGCCGACGTGGGCGCCAATGCTGGCCGCAGTGGCGCACTCGATCTGGCGGTCGAAACTGACATCGTGGAACAAGATGCTGCCGAGCGCGTCTCCAGCGATGCCGGCATTGGAGGTCGCGCGAGCCCCGAAGTCGAGGACCCGCGGGCGTTGTACGAACTGGAGCACTGGCGACATGCCTGGCACGTCGCGGTCCGTGATCATCTGCGGGCGCATGCCGCTGCCGGCGACGGCCGTGCGCAACTTGCATTGGCCGTGCTGCCGCTCGAATCCACCCGCAAGCCCACGGACCCGACGATGCTGGCGCTCCATGAGAAAAAGCGAAAAGCTGATCGAGCGGAGGCCTTCGCCAGGGCGCTGGAGATGATGCCCGACGACCCGTTGGCGAACTGGCTGGCGGCAGCCGAGTGCGATCCGGTCGATCCAAGCTGTGACCGGCAGGCATGGGACGCGCGCCTGCAGGCACTGGAGCCCGACAATGCGGCGGTCTGGCTTTCCGAGCTCCAGCGGGCGCAGGCGGCAGGCGACGATGCCGCGGTCGATGCCGCGCTTGAACGGATGGCGCAGGCGTCGTTCCAGGATGCTCACGTCACCGATCTCAGCCGGATGCTGGCCGATCAGTTGGCCGCGGTGGCGTCGCCGGTGCCGTCGCCGCAAGTGGCTGCCGCGGCTGGCGAGCAGATGGGGCTGGGCAGGCCCGCGACCGCGGACGAGATGAAACTCGTGGAGGTGAACGCAACGTGGGCAGCGTTCGCCCTACCCGCGTTCCAGGGCCTCACCCGTGCCTGCAGGCCGCCGCTGCCACCGGCACGGACCGGTCTGTGCCAAGGCGCAGCTTCGCGGGTCGCCAGCGGCGACACGCTGATCGAGCGCTTGATCGGGCTGGTGACCCAGGTCCGGCTCAGTGCCGGCTCTGCCGGGGGAGCTGTGTGGCGGGAATCGCTGCGCCAGCATTATTGGCAACACGAAGCGTTGTCCCGCCAGTTCCAGCAAGGCGTACCCGTCGGCTACACCGAACGGATGTTGCAACAGGGCGAAATGGCGGCGATCCAGTGGCTACTGGAACAGCGCGGTCAATCACAATCGCCACCCGGCTGGCTGCCATCCAATCCCCGTCAGCGTGCCCTGGTGATCACCGGCCGCGATCCGCACGGCGACGAAAACGCTCCGGTGCCGCCACCCCCGCCTTGACCGCCTCGCGATGGTCCCGCCGCGGCCGCCGGTGTAGGCTGCGGATTCCGTCCGGAGGGAGCTCGCATGAAGACCGTGCTGGTAGCCAGTTCCAAGGGAGGCGTCGGAAAGACCACCATCGCCACCCACCTTGCCGCGCAGGCGGCTCTTGATGGCTTGAACACCGTCCTGCTCGATGTCGACCCGCAGCGTTCGTCGACGCGCTGGGCCGAACGCCGGGCCGGGAGCGAGAGCGCGGTGCTGCCGCTCGACGGCACCAGGCGCAAGGCCTGGCGCAAGCAGTTGCCGGAGGACACCCAGCGGCTGGTCATCGATGCCCCCGCCGGGGCGATGGCCGGCGACCTCGAGCACCTGCTGGAGTTCGCCGACCACGTGGTGGTGCCGGTGCAGGCCTCCAACCTCGACCTCGAAGCTTCGGTGCCGTTCCTCGATTCGCTGGCCAGGCATCCGCGGGTGCGCAAGGGCGAGCTGCGGGTCGGCCTGGTCGGCAACCGGCTGCGGCCGTGGACCAACGCTTCGCGGCGGACCGTGGAACTGCTCAAGCAGTGGCCCTATCCGCTGGTGGGGGAGTTGCGCGACAGCCAGGCCTATGTGTTCCTGACCGGGTGGGGCAAGAGTCTGTTCGACTACCACTCGGCCAAGGTCCGCGAGCACCAGGAAGACTGGCAGCCGCTGCTGAGGTGGCTGCGCAAGTAGCGACCAGCCGGGCAGCTTCGAGCCGAAAACCGCCCCCGGGACTGGCAACCCGCCGTATCCTTGTCACTCACTGAGCATCTGGCCAGCCCATGCGCGAACTCATTCTCCTGCGCCACGCACACGCCGAACCGGCATCCTTCGGCCAGGCCGACCTCGACCGGCCGCTGTCCGCCGAAGGCCTCGCCGAGGCGGAAGCCGCCGGGCGCTGGATTGCCGAACAGCGGCTGGTCCCGGACTGCGTGCTGTGTTCGCCGGCGCGGCGCACCCGCGAGACGCTGGAGGCGGTGCTGTCGGTGGTCGGCTATGTCGACCAGCGCATCGAGCCGGCGATCTACGAGGCCACGCCCGGCAACCTGATCTCGCTGGCCGAGGGCCATGCCGAGGTCGGGCGGTTGATGCTGGTCGGCCACAACCCGGGTTTCGAGCGGCTGTCGGCGCTGCTGCACAGCGGTCAGTCCAGCGAGTACCGCGGCATGCCGCCGGCCGGCATCGCGGTGCTGTCGCTGCCCGGCGATGTCGCACTCGAGCCCGGCATTGCCCGGCTCAGCGCATTCTGGTGGCCATGACCGAGGCTTGGGTCGGGAGCGGTCGGCGAATGCCAGGGGGCGTGACCCGCGCAGGGTGGGGGCTGACGCTGTGGCGGTGGCCGGCATCGATGCGGGGCACCCGGCCGCAGGGGCTCGGCCGATGGCGCTGTTGGCTGGCTTCGGGCCTGTTGCTGGCCGTGCCGGTGGCCGCCGCGCAGCAGACAGTGGGCGAGTTCGACCGTGAGCACACCCGTTTCGGGGTCGAGCTGCGCACCCGCTGGGGCCAGCGCGTGATGGGTGAGTTCCCCCGCTACGACGGTGAACTGGTGATGGTCGACGAACGCCGCCGGCAGGTGCGGGTGCGCCTGGATACCGCCAGTTTCGTGGTTGCCGGCTCCGACCGCTACACCCAGATGGCGCGCGGTGAGGCGTTCTTCGATGCCGGGCAGCATCCGCAGGTCGAATTCGTGTCCGATCCGGTCGGCGAGGATGAAGTCCGCCGCGGCGGCGCCCTGCGTGGCCGGCTGACCATCCGCGACGTTAGCCGGATCGAGACCTTCGAGTTGCAGCCGGCCACCTGCGCCCGGCCCGGTCGCGATTGCGATGTGGTCGCCAGCGGCCGCATCGATCGCCATGACTATGGCCTCAGCGCCTGGCGGTTCGCGCTCGACAACCATGTCCGTTTCACCCTTCAGGTACGCCTGGACAAGGACGCACAGCCGTGACCGCTGTTGTACTTCAACGGGCCAGGTGGCTGGCCGTGGGTTTCCTTGCGCTGTGGCTGGCGGGTTGCGCGAGTCTGTCCGGCGTCCAGCGCGATCGCGCCGAGGCCATTGCCATGCAGGCGCGCTCGACCGAGCTGGACTGCGACCGGGCCGACGCCTGCGCCCAGCCCTCGCCGCTGCGGCGACTGGCCGGCGAGGCCTTCGCCGCCTCGACCCCGGAGGCGCCGCGGCACTATGCGCTGATCCTCGACCACGGTCCGGAGGCGCTGCTGGCGCGGGTCAACCTGATCCGCAGCGCCACCACCACCATCGACCTGCAGACCTTCATCTTCGACGAGGACGATGCCGGCCGGCTGGTGCTCGACGAACTGCTGGCCGCGGCCCGGCGCGGGGTACGGGTGCGGCTGCTGATCGACCAGCTGTCCGCGTTCAGGCGCGTCGACACCCTGGCCGCGCTGGTCTCCGTCCACGCCAACTTCGATGTCCGCCTGTACAACCCGGTGCGGAACAAGGCCATGATCAGCTATCCGGAATACGCGCTGGCGGCGCTGTGCTGCTGGCGCCGGCTCAACCAGCGCATGCACACCAAACTGCTGCTGGTCGATGGCGCGGTCGGCATCTCCGGTGGCCGCAACTACCAGGACGATTATTACGACTGGGATGCGGGCTACAACTTCCGCGATCGCGACGTGCTGGTGACCGGACCGGTCGCGCATGAGATGGCGACCGACTTCAACCTGTTCTGGAGCGACCACCGAAGCGTGCCGGCGGCGCGCCTGAACGACGTTGGCCGGCGGCTGCTCAGGAACGGGGTGTTGGAACTGGCGCCCGCGGAGTACCTCCATCCCGAGCGCGCCGAGGCGATGCGCCGCGATGCCGGCGATGAGCAACGGGTCGACCAGGCGCTGGCATCGAAGGCGATCCCGGTCGGCGAGGTGCGCTACATCTCCGACACCCCGGAAAAGCACCAGGGCAACCTTGAGCTCGGTACCAGCACCTCGCTGCGCGAGCTGATCGAATCGGCCAATGAAGAAGTGCTGATGCAGACGCCGTACCTGGTGCTGTCGCCCGCCGCGCAGGACCTGTTCCGCGGCATGCGCCAGCGCGAGGATCCGCCGCGGGTCGTGGTCTCGACCAACAGCCTGGCCGCGACCGATGCTTTCATCGTCTATGCGCTCTCGCACAAGTACAAGCGCCGTTACCTGCGCGAGTTCGGCTTCAACATATATGAGTACAAGCCGTTCCCGGCCGACGCGCCGATCGACCTGACGGCGACGCAGGCCGAGCCGGAGCCGGACGCGGCGGATACATCGCCGAGCCGGGCGGTCATTGCCGCCGACGATGCCGATTTCGACGAAGTCCGACGGGCGCTGCGCAACCACTACAACCGCAGTAGCACGGTCGAGCGCTACCAGTACCGGCGGGCACTGGCGCGCGAACATGCGGCGCTGCGGTTCTCCTCGCGCCGCATGCGCGAACCGGTGCCACTCAAGCGCGCCGGAGTGCGGATCGGCCTGCACGCCAAGTCGCTGGTGATCGACGGCCGTGTCGGCGTGGTCGGCAGCCACAATTTCGACCCGCGCGGCGACCACTACAACACCGAAGCGGCGGTGGTGATCGAGGACCGGGCGTTCGCCGAAGCCCTGGCCGAAAGCATCCGCCGCGACATCGCGCCGGCCAATTCCTGGGTGATCGCGCGCCGCGACAAGCCGCCGGTGTTCTCCGGACTCGATTATTCGGTGGCCAAGGCCTTCGAGTACCTGCCGCTGTTCGACTTCTGGCCGCTTCGCTACGCGACCAGCTACGAATTCGTGCCCGGCCCCGATTGCCCCGAACCGTTGCCGCCCGACCACCCGGGCTTCCGTGCCTGCTACCAGCCGGTCGGCGACTTCCCCGAGGTCGACTTCGGCTTCAAGGGCTTCACCACCCGCGTCTTCACTGCGTTTGGAGCGGGGCTGGCGCCGATTCTGTAGCTGCGCCCAGCAACAGAGGCGTGTCCGTTGGGATGCAAGTGGCGGCGCCTTCCTGACGCCGCCGTGCTACCCCTGGCGGCGATGTTTTTGCGAGAGCGGAGATACGTCGCTTCGGATGGGTTTACCTGCAGACGTCAGTTGGCTGTCCTGAAGCCGGCGGCCATGCCATTGCGGGACCGTCCGCGACATGGATGTCGCGGAAGAGCCCCAGGGATGGGTTCACGCGTGTCCCGCAATGGCATGGCCGCCGGCTTCCACGCGGCCCCCTGCCATCAGTCACAGCAACGGTTTGCCGGCCCGGCTCATCTGAATCCTTGAGCCGCGACCCTGGCTCCCCCGCAACCTGAACCAAAACAAAGCAATAGCGGAAGCATGACTTCCGGCACATGGGGTAAGGGTCTAGGTGTTATACTTTACCAGCACACCGATTCACTACATCGGTTGTCACCCCCCCACCAGCTCCGCCGCCCCCAGGAAACCGCCATGAACGCCACCAGCAACGTCCACACCCTCAACCGCCCCCGCGACGACCGCCGCAACGTCAACAACAACACTCCCCAGGTCCGCCACCCCTATCCGTCACGTGATTTCGGTGTCGGCTACGGCCGCAGCAGCGGCTATGCCACTGGCCGCAGCTATACCGGTCGCACGTTCACTCCGCTGTATGCCTGCGCGTGAGCGCCGGCCGGCCCGTCCGGCGCCCCCAGGTCTGTTTTCCCCTGCCGGCTGTCGCATCGTCCCCTTCCCCCATCTCTCGGCGATGCGCCGGCCGGTAATTTTGTCTTCCCCGGGAGTCCGATCAAGACCCCGTGGCCATGAGCCCCACTGTCGCTGATCGGCGGAGCTCGGCTATCGTGGCGCAATGAACAGCGCCCCCGACCTCAAGCCCCCCTCACTGTTTCGCAGCGGCGTCAGCCTCGACCAGCTCAACGCGCTCTCGCGCGGCACCGCGATGGAGCCGCTGGGCATCGTCTTCACCGAAATCGGCCCCGATTATCTGCGCGCCACCATGCCGGTCGACGCGCGCACCCGCCAACCCTATGGCCTGCTGCACGGTGGCGCTTCGGTGCTGCTCGCCGAAACCCTGGGTTCCAGCGCCGGCGGCCTGTGTGTGGCGGAAGGCAAGGGCGTGGTCGGGATCGAGATCAATGCCAACCACGTACGCGGCGTGCGCGAGGGCGTGGTGACCGGCACCGCGCGCGCGTTGCACGTCGGGAGCAGCACCCAGGTCTGGGAAATCCGCATCGAGGACGAGGCCGGCCGTCTGGTCTGCGTGTCGCGACTCACCCTGGCAGTGGTCGGGGGCCGCTGAACCGGCGGCGAAGCCGCTATCATTCGCAGGATGAATGCGTCGCCCCCCCACGGCGTCGCTGGCACGCGATCGGCGTGGCCTGCGCGCGCCTTCCGTTATCTCTACCGGATTCCGCTGCTGCTGCTGCACCTGGCGGTGTCGCTGCCGGTGGTGCTAGTGCTGATTTCGCTGCCGACCCATCGCCTGCACTGGGGTGGCGAACCGCTCGACCATCGCGCGGTCCGGGCCTGGTCGGGCGGCTTGATGCGGATCTTCGGCTTCCGCATGCGCCGGGTCGGCACTCCGCTACCGGGTGCGGCGATGTTCGTCGCCAACCATGTCAGCTGGATCGACATCACCGCCCTGCATAGCCAGCGGATGATGGGCTTCGTCGCCAAGCGCGAGATCTCGAACTGGCCGGTGGTCGGCTGGCTGGCCGGTCGCGCCGGCACCATCTTCCACCACCGCGGCAGCACCGAGTCGCTGGGCGGGGTGCTGCACGAAATGCTGGCGCGGTTGCGCAACGGGCAGTCGGTCGGGGTGTTCCCCGAAGGCGGCACCCGCGGCGGCCGCGAGATCGGTCCGTTCCATGCCCGCATCTTCCTGGCCGCGGTCGAGGCCGGGGTGCCGGTGCAGCCGGTCGCGTTGCGCTACGGCGAGCACGGCAATGCCCAGGTCACGGTCGCGTTCGCACCGAGGGAAAGCTTCATGGCCAACTTCCTGCGCCTGCTCGGCGAGCCAGCGCGGCCGGGCGAGGTGATCTTCCTCGAGCCGATCCCGCACGGTGCCGAGGACGGCCGCCGCCGCATCGCCGAGCTGGCCCGGCAGCGCATCATCGGGGCCATGCAGTATTAGTGGATCCGAGCGAATGCTCGAATCGACAGGGCTAGTTTCGAACCCATGCCGTTCCCGTCGCTGACCGCTTCCGACTATCGCCCGCCGCCCTGGCTGCGTAGCCCGCACGTGCAGTCGGCGCTGGGCAGCAGTCCGCTGCGCCGCCGTCATGGCGAGCGCAGCCTGGCCGCCTGTGGCGCGATCACCACCGGCCACATCATCGACGGTGGCGACGGCGTGCGCCTGCACGGCCTGCACAGCGTGGTGCCTGGAGCGGAGCCGCACGGCCTGGTGTTGTTGCTGCACGGCTGGGAGGGCAGCGTCGACTCCAGCTACATGCGGTTGACCGCGGCGAAACTGCTGCAGGCGGGGTTCGAGGTGTTCCGGCTCAATTTCCGCGACCACGGCGACACCCATCATCTCAATGAGGAGATGTTCCATTCCAACCGGATCGGCGAGGTCGTCCACGCCGCCTGCGAGGTCGCGCGCCGGTTCGCGCGGCGGCCGATGGCGGTGGCCGGCTATTCGCTGGGCGGCAACTTCGCCCTGCGCCTGGCCCTGCATGCCCCGTCCGTCGGGTTGCCGCTCGCGCACGTGGCGGCGATCTGCCCGGTACTCGATCCGGCCCGCACCATGGAGGCGATGGAAAACGGCCTGCCGCTTTACCTGTGGTATTTCGAGCGCAAGTGGCGCGGCTCGCTGGCGCGCAAGCGCGAGCTGTTCCCGCAACTGCATGCCTTCGACGACAGCGTGCTCGGATTGCGGATGCGGCCGCTGACCCAGTGGATGGTCGAACGCCACACCGACTTCGGCAGCCTCGACCGCTATTTCGACGGCTACTCGATCGCCGGCGAGCGGCTGGCCGCGCTGTCGGTGCCGGCCAGCATCCTGATGGCCGAGGACGATCCGGTGATCCCGGTCGACGGTTTTCGCGCCCTGCGGTTGCCGTCGACCGCGCGGCTGGAGATCTCGCCCTGGGGCGGGCACTGCGGGTTCCTGGAAAGCCGGCGCCTGGACGGCTTCGCCGAGCGCTGGGTCGCGCAACGGTTGGCCGACGTACTGGCGGGTTGAGCGCGCCCGGCTCGGGGTGGCGGACGCCCGCTACAATGCGCGTTTCGCCCGACCCAAAGCCTTCCATGTACGAACCCATCATCGATGCCCTCCGCCGCGGTGCCGCCGCCGAAGCCCTGACCGCCGCCCGCGAGGCCGTCGACGCCCAACCCGAGGACCCGGCCGCGCACCGCCTGCTGGCCTCCGCGCTGCGCCTGGACGGCGACCGCGATGCCGCGCTGGCCGCGGTCGACCGTGCCATCGAGCTGCAGCCCGAGGATGCCCGGTTGCACCTGGAGCGTGCCGGCCTGCTGCTCGACGGCCGCCAGCTCGACGCAGCCGAGGCCGAACTGGCGCGCACCATCGGGCTCGACCCGAACCAGTTCCCGGCCTACATCCTGCAGGCCCAGCTGGCACTGGCCCGTGGCGACCTCGACCAGGCCGACAGCGTGATCAAGGTCGCCGCCCGCATCGCGCCCGAGCATCCGCAGGTGGCTGCGGTCGAGGGCACCCTGGCGCTGCGCCGTGGCGACGCCGACCGCGGCCTGTCGATCCTCAGCCGGGCTGCGCAGCGCTTCCCGGACGAAGCGATCCTGCGCAATGCACTTGGCTTCGCCTACGCCGCCAAGGGCCACTTCGCCTTTGCCGAACAGGCTTTCCGCGGCCTGCTTGAACGCAAGCCGTCCAACCCGTTGCGGGCGATTGTGGCCGACATGGTCCGCCGCCAGGGCCGCCCCGGCGAAGCGGTCGACGAGCTGCTGCCGATCCTCGACAGCGAGCCCGGCAACCCGGGCCTGCGACGGCTGGTCGGCGAGATGGAGCTGGAGGCTGGCCGCTTCGACAGCGCGCAGGCACGGCTCAAGGCGCTGTTGTCGGAATACCCGCGCGACCGCCGCACCATCGTCGCCCTGACCGAGGCCTGGCGCCGCGGCGGTGCCGACGACGATGCCCGCCAGACCCTAGAAGGCCTGCTCGCCACCCACGCCGATGTGCCCGACCTCTGGTACGCGCGACTGCTGTTCGAGGAATTCGCAGGCGACGCCGCGCGCGAAGTGGTCGAGCGCTGGCTGGCGGCGATGCCGGATTTCGTGCCGGCGCTGGAAGCTCGCGCCACCCTGCACCAGCAGGCCGGCGAGACCGCGCAGGCCGACGCCATCGCCCGCCGCATCACCGAACTCGACCCCGGGCATGCCGGTGCCGAACTGCGCGTGGTCGACGGCCTGATGCGCACCGACCCGGATGCCGCGGTGACCCAGATCGAGGGCCTGCTGGCCAAGGCCGGGGACGAAAACATCAAGCGCGGGCTGAGGCAACTGCTCGGCCGTGCGTTCGACACCGCCGGCCAGCATGACGCCGCGCTCGCAACCTGGGTCGAGCTGCAGACCGAGATGGTGCCGCAACGGCTGCCGCTGCCGCCGCTCAGCGACAGTCTTCCGGCCCTGCCGGAGATGGCGCCGGTGCCGGAAAAGGCGCCGGGTGTCGCCTTCCTGTGGGGTGCGCCGGGCTCGCTGGTCGAACGCATCGCGCTGACCCTCGAGCACGCCCGCATGCCGTTGCGCGCCGACCGCTTCAGCGCGCAACCGCCGCGCGACCCGGTGCAGCGCTACGGCACCCCAGCCGCCCTCGTCGACGGCTCGCTCGACCCGCATTTCCTGATCAGCCAGTGGCGCGCCACCCATGCCGCGCGCCGGGTCGAAAACGGCAGCCTCATCGACTGGCTGCTGTGGTGGGACAACGCCCTGTTGATCGCGCTGCGCACGCAGTTGCCGGCGGCACGGCTGCTGATCGCGCTGCGCGATCCGCGCGACATGCTGGTTGGCTGGCTGGCCTTCGGTGCGCCGATGCCGTTCGCGATGGAGTCGCCCGAGGCCGCGGCGCAATGGATGGCCAGGGCGCTCGGCCAGATCGCCGACCTGCACGAGCAGGACCTGTTCCCGCACGCGCTGATCAGGCTTGATGACAGTGCCACCGATCCGGCCGCGATTGCCGGGGCGGTCGGTGAAGCGCTCGGGGTCGAGCTGCCGCCGCTGCCGCCCGGTGCGCAGGGACCGGACCACTACGCGCCGGGCCACTGGCGCCACTACGCCGAACCGCTGGCGACCGCCTTCGCGATTCTGGCGCCGGTGGCGGAGCGGCTCGGCTATCCGGCACGATGACGCTTCATGGTTCTTGACGGGAGACCCGCATGAAAATCATCAGCGACAACTTCCAGAACGGCCAGCGCCTGCCGGCCGAATTCGCCGCCGGCCAGCCGACCTCCGACGGTTTCGGCTTCGCGCCCAACCGCAACCCGCACCTGGCCTGGGACGGAGTGCCCGAGGGCACGCGTTCGTTCGCGCTGCTGTGCATCGACCCGGACGTGCCGACGGTGGCGGAGATGGTGGGCAAGGCCGGGGTCGAGATCCCGGTCGACCAGCCGCGTTGCGACTTCGTGCACTGGGCGATGGTCGACATCGCGCCGGAGCTGCGCGAAATAGCGGCTGGCAGTTGCAGCGACGGCGTCATTCCGCACGGCAAGAGCGAGCCGGCAGGCCCGGCCGGCGCGCGCCAGGGCCTGAATGACTACACCGGCTGGTTCGCCGGCGACGACTCGATGTCGGGCCAGTGGCGCGGTTACGACGGCCCGTTCCCGCCGCCCAACGACCTGCGCCTGCACCGCTACTTCTTCCGCCTGTTTGCGCTCGACGTCGACACCCTGCCGGTCGGCGACGACTTCAGCGCCGCCGACGCGTTCGCCGCGATGCACGGCCATGTGCTGGCCGAGGCCAGCATCCACGGCACTTACTCTCTGCATCCGGGCGTCAAAGGCTGACACGATCGCAGCCCGGGTAAGCGCAGCGCACCCGGGAAATCGTCACGTCGTCCCCGGGTGCGCTGCGCTTACCCGGGCTACGGTGGAAAACTGCGGCCGTGCCGGGCCGGTCAGTCGTTGCCGGTCACGATCTCCGACTCGACCACCATGTCGAGCACATAGGCCACCGAAGATGCGTCGGCCGGCGGATCGGCAATGTCGAAGCGCTTCAGGCGCAGCACGTTGCGGGTGCCCGCGTCGTGCTCGTAGCCCTCGATCTCCTGGTACAGCGGCTGCCAGTCCTCGGACACGAAAGTCTTGAGGCCGGCATCGTCGTAGCGGATCTCGCGCGCCATCAGGCACTGCATGTCCGGGATCAGCGGGTGCGGGCAGGACTCGCGTTGCGCGGCGACTTCGAGGAACACCTGGGTGCCGGCGCTGCCGTAGCGCGCCTCGGGGGTGGCTTCGCCGTTGAAGACCAGCGCGCTGCCATCGGCGGCGGTCAGGGTCAGGGTGGGCGGCTCGCCCGGTTGCAGGTCGAGGCGCGGGGCGCCTTCAAGATGCTCCACCAGTGCCGCGTCGGCGGCCATCAGGTCGCCCTCGCAGGCCATCAGGGTCTGCCGCAGCGAGCCGACCTGCAGCGTGCCGTCCTCGATGCGGTAGTCGCCGCCGAAGCCGTTGCAGGCGCCGTTGCTGGACAGGCTGTCGTCGAAGAAGTCGAGTTGGAGCGGGCGTTCCAGGCCGGCCAGCGGACCCGGGGCGGGCTCACCATCGGCGCCGAGCACCTGGCTCAGCTTCCAGTGATGGCGGGTCAGCTCGGCGCCGGCTCCGGAAGCGGTTGCGACAGCGGCCGGGGTGCCGGAATCGTCGGGTTGCGGATCGGCCGATTGCGGATTGCACCCGGCCAGTGCCAGCGCGACGGAGAGGGCCAGGGCAAGGCTGCCGAGGGGGGCGTGTCGGATCATGTGGAGCTCCTTCTGGAATCGATACCCACCCTGTAACGGCGCGGCGGCTGCGATGGGGTTGCAGGCCGGAGAGGCGTTCAGCCGCCGGAGGGCAGCCACAGCAGCAAGGCGGCGCCCAAGGCTATCCGGTACAGCGCGAAGGGGGTGTATCGGTGCTGCTTGATGTAACCCAGCAGCCAGCGCACGACCATGAAGCCGGTGATCGCCGCCGCCACGAAGGCCAGCCCCAATTCGTCCCAGGCTTCCGGTGGCGCGCTGCCGTCGAGCATGTACTCGAGCAGGGCGTAGCCGCTGGCCGCGAACATGGTCGGGATGCCGACCAGGAACACGAACTCGGTCGCCGCCGAGCGCTGGCCGGTGCCGGCCAGCATCGCCATGAAGATCGCCGCCGCCGAGCGCGAGGTGCCCGGGAACACGCCGGCCACCACCTGCGCCAGCCCGACCAGGATCGCCACCGTCCAGGTGATCTCGATGCTCGGCGCGCGGCGCTCGGCCAGCCGCTCGGCGACCAGCATCCAGATGCCGCCGAGGATCAGCGCGGTGGCCACCGGCGACACCGTTTCCGGCAGTTGCCAGCCGGCCAGCCGCACCGGCAGCCCCACCAGCGCGGTGACCAGGAAGGCGACCGCGATCTTGGCCAGGTAGAGCCGGTTGGCGCGCTCGCCCAGCCCGGTCGCCAGCCCCCACAGCCGCTGCCGGAACACCAGGGTGATGGCGATGATCGCGCCGGCCTGGATGACGATATTGAACAGGTCCGAACGCGGCCCCAGCCAGTGCTGGGCGATCAGCAGATGGCCGGTACTGGAGACCGGCAGGAACTCGGTCAGGCCTTCGAGGATACCCAGCAGCAGGGCGGACAGCAGGTCGGACACGGCGGCGTCCGCGGGGATCGGAAAAGGCATCGGCAGGTCGTGGGCGCTGGAACGGCCCGCTAGGATAGGTCAGCGTCGCTGAGCGTGGACAGACGCGGCAGGCAGCAGTTTCGCGACTTGCAGGCGCAGGGTCGGCATTCATGGCGCCTGTTGCGGCCCGTGCAACCACTCACAGGCGGTCGCCTCTCCCGCGGAGATGCGTGCTGCGACGCAGCAGAAAAATCCCTTTGTGCTCCGTGATTTAGGCCTTTCCAAGGGGAGGCGATGCATTTGCAGATACGAGTTGACAGCGTTGTCAACTGGTGTGTAGAACGGCCGGGAAATTGGCCGCCAGGCCGTGACGCATATCCAGCAACTCAAGGGGAGAGATCAGATGACCCGTCAATACCGACAACACATCCTCACGCGCGCGATCTTCGCGTCGCTGCTCGCGACCACCGTCGTCATGCCGGCTGTGGCGCAGACGGTGCAGGAAGAACGCAAGCCTGCCGACGCGCGTGATGCGTCCACGCTGGATGCCGTGATCGTCACCGTGGAGCGGCGCGAACAGGATCTGCAGAAGTACGCCGGTACCGCACAGGCCATCTCCGCCGACGACGCGCGCGCGCTTGGCATCAACAACGAGCTGCGCAACATCCAGGCGCTGGTGCCCGGCATGAGCATGGCCAACCAGGAAGGCAACCTGGAGATCTTCATCCGCGGCGTGGGCTCGTCGAACAATACCGAGCTGGGCGATCCCGGCGCCGCACCGCACATCAACGGTGCCTACATCCCGCGCCCCCGTGGCCTTGGCGGCATGTTCTACGACATCGAGCGCGTGGAGATAAACAAGGGTCCGCAGGGCACGCTGCGTGGCCGCAATGCGCTGGCCGGCACGCTCAATATCATCACCGCACGTCCCGACCTCGATGCCTTTGGTGGCTACGTGCAGGTCGAGGCCGGCAACCGAGATCACCGCGGCGGCGAGTTTGCGCTGAATTTTCCGCTGGGCGGATGGGCCGCGCTGCGCGTGGCCGGTTACAAGGTCGAAAAGGATTCCCCATTCGAGAACGCAGGCAGGGCGCAGGAGCTGGATCCGGCAGGCATCCAGGACGATCGTGGCGCGCGCGTGTCGTTCCTGTACCAGCCTGATGAGAAGCTGTCGGTGTTCGCCATGGCCGACATGGGCAAGGAAGGCGGCACCGGCTATCCGGGGGCCAACGTCTATACCGCTGCCAGGGCCGGCTACATGCCCGACGACGTGGACCTGCGCAAGGTCATCTACCGCGGCGCACAGGGCGCGCTGGACAGCACCAACTGGGGTGCGCAGGCCAGTGTTTCCTACGACTTCGGCCCGGTGGTGCTGGAATACAACACCAGCTACCGCGACGTGGACTTCAGGCAGACCAATGCACAGAGCGAAGGCATCCTGTGGCCGGGCCGCAACATTGAACCCCTCTCGGACAGCAACCCGGGCGGCATCGACTACGACAACTATTCCACCCAGTACTGGATGACAAAATCGCAGTCGCAGGTGCATGAACTGCGATTGTCCTCCCACGACGACACGCGCCTGCGCTGGACCACCGGCCTGTTCCACTTCGACGAGGATCAGGAGGTCGGTTACTTCTCGCTGGCGGACAAGGGGCGCTGGTACTCGGGCACCGAATTCACCATGCCCGAGGTCAATGGCCGCTCCTCGGCGGTGTTTGCCGACGGTACGTTCGACGTCAACGACCGTCTGCGTGTGAAGGGCGGGCTTCGTTACACGAAGGAGGAGAAGTCGCGCTACGGCATCGGCGGCAACTGGGCGCTCGGTTTGCCGGGCACCCCGGCCGACGATGCGCCCGAAGGCTGGCCGGGCGAGTTCGCCACCCGGCTGGGCACGCCCGGCTTCGCGCCGGCGTTCATGTATCGGCCCAACTTCGATGTAACCGGCCTCACCTCGCCGGCCGAGATGGCGCGTTTCCTGCTGCAGGGCATCCTGTCGCACGGGCGCAACGACACCATCCTCGAGCAGATCGGCGGCGTCGCCAACGGCGGCGACTTCGGTTGCGTCGACCGCGTCGATATTGGCGGCGAGTACTTGAACTGCCCGTACCAGGACTGGGTCCAGGTGAACGGCATCCCGGCGCAGCAGTTCGGCCGCAGCAAGTTCAACTTCACCGACTGGCGGGTGGGCTTCGAGTACGACCTGAGCGCAGACAACCTGCTGTATGGCCTGGTCTCCAGCGGACACAAGGCGGGCGGTTTCAACGATACCTTCGACCCGGAAGAGATCCCGGAGACGTTCAAGCCCGAGTCCATCATCGCTTACGAACTGGGCAGCAAGAACTCCTTCGGGCTGTTCGATCGCACCTCCACCTTCAACGTCAGCGCCTTCTACTACGACTACCGCGACCAGGTGTTCCAGGATCTGGCAGTGATCGCCACCAATCCCTCTACCGGCGAGGCGACCGGCTTTGCGCTGGTCAACCGCAACGTCGGCAAGTCCGCGGTCTATGGCGTGGAGGCCGAAAGCGTGCTGCGCTTGCCGTACAGCTTCATACTCAATCTCAATGCGCTTTGGCTCGACAGCGAGATCAAGCAGGGCACCGTGGCCGACGTGCGCAGCCAGAACTGGGGCGTAGGCGGCGCGACCTCGCTGATCGACCTGTCCGGCAACGAGCTGCCGCTGGCCTCGAAGCTGACCTTCAACATGCGCCTGCAGCACTCCATGGAGCTGCCGTTTGGCACCCTCGACTGGCAGGTGCTGGCCTCGTACCGGTCGGCCTTTTATCTGACCCAGTACAACAACCGCGATGTGGAGTTCATCCGCAAGGATCAGGATACCGGTGCGGTGATCCACGACCGTACCGAGGACGCAGCGAGTGCCGGTTTCCCCGATCGCCAGCGCGGCGAGACCATGCTCAATGCCGGCATCGGTCTGACCACACTGGACGGTCGCTGGCGTTTCGAAGCCTGGGGCAACAACCTGCTCGACAACGACGTCTCGCAGAAGGCCCTGGTCGGCTCGGGGATCAACGTGCGCTTCCTCAACGATCCGCGCAGCTATGGCCTGCGTGTCCGCTATCAGTTCTGATATCGGCAGACATGACCACCCGCGATCGGCCCGCTGGCACCGGGCCCGATCCGGCGTGCCTGCGCGGTGGCTACGGCCCTGAGTGACGCCGACGACCCGCTGTTACGAAAACATGGCCCAACGCCCCCGGAAGAACAGCCTGCCAGATCAGGTCGGTGCCGGGCCTGTAGAGCGTCGTACCTGCAGTGAGTAAGCCAGATTGACCAGGCCGCCGCTGCCCGTTTCGCGGACCTCCTTGAGCAGTTCGGCTGCGGCCAGTCGGCCCATTTCGCGCGTGGGCTGGCGCACCGTGGTCAAGGCCGGGTAGATCTGCCTGGAGATCGGCGTGTCGTCGAAGCCACAGACGGAGATGTCGCCCGGCACGGAAAGGCCGCGCTCGCAGATCGCGCAGATGACGCCGGCGGCCATGTCGTCGTTGGCCGCGAAGATCGCGGTTGGTCGCTCGGGCAGATCCAGCAGGATGTTGGCGCCGGCATAGCCGGAATCGTATGAGAACTCGCCGTCCACCACCATGGTTGCGTCGTAGCGCAGCCCGGCCCGACGCAGGCCCTCGCGGTAGCCGGCCAGACGCCAGCTGCTGCCGCCGTGCGCGGCGTGGCCCTTGAGGTGGGCGATGCGGGTGTGACCCAGCGAAATCAGATGTGCCATGAGCGTGCATACCGCATCGAACTCGTCAACGACTACGCCCACATGCCGGTTCTGCTCCTTGGCCGAAATGCTCGAATAGGGAACGCCAAGCTCGACCAGCCGTTCCAGTAGCGCGGGATGGTCGGTGAGCGGCGGAGTCAGCAGGACGCCGTCCACTTGCGACTGCATGACCAGCGACTCCACCTTGGCCACGACGTCGCTGGCGTCGTAGACCAGCGGCGCGAGCATCAGGTTGTAGTGCTGCGCCTGGCAGGCATCGAGCATGCCCATCTCGATCTCCATCAGGTAGCTGGCAGACGGGTTGTCGAACAACATGGCGATCAGGTACGAGCGCCGTCCTGCCAGCACCCGCGCCGAGGGCAGCGGACGGTAGCGCAGCTTCTCCACCGCCGCCTCGACCAGCTTGCGAGCGCGTTCGGAGACGTTCGGTTCGCTGTTGAGCACACGCGAGACGGTTTTCATCGAAACGCCCGCCGTCGCCGCGACGTCCTCGATGCGCACGCGGCCCGGCCGGCCACCTCGCGCCTGGACGGGGCCGACCGCCGCCTGATTCTTGTCAGTCATGATGCTTTCCGGTTTCCATTTGTCGTGCCTGCGGCCATGCGTGTGCCATGAAGCGCAACTTTATCCGCAACGCGGCATGCTGCATTGCGGCATGCCGACCACGGCTTATCCCGGCTATTCTACCTATGGGTTGACAACGCTGTCAGGTCGCTCTGCGCAACCGTGCGCCTATTTCATCCATTCCGGATCCACAGATCATGAAACCCGCGACTCCAGCACCCGTCCCCATGCCGACCGCGCACAGACCCATGGACATCGCGCACCCCAATGCTGGTGCAGGCGACCGGTGGCGCCCGCGGGGACCGGACATGGCATCGAGGAAAATGCGAGGCGCGTGGCGAGATGGTGCAGCCAGGACAGGCCAGCGTTGCTGCCCGTGAGCAGGCATGGGTGCAAACGTATACAGAACGTGACCCTGCCGCCTGCGTTTACGCTGGCGGTTTCCCCACCGGAATGATCGTGGACAGTCCCATGGCCGCAAGCCCCTCTGTATCGACCTTCACCAGCGCGGATGCTCCGGTCCTGGTGGCCGACATCGGCGGCACCAATGCGCGTTTCGCGCTGGCCGATATCAGTGGTGCCCGACCAACCGTGCGTGAGGCGCATTCGCTGCCCAATGCTGACTTCGCCAGCCTGCAGCATGCCGCCGAGCACTATCTGGAACGCACCGGGGCGCGGCCGAAGCGGGCTGCGATCGCGGTTGCCTCGCCGGTCAATACCGACGAGATCCGGCTGACCAACCGGGCCTGGTCGTTCAACCAGCGCGAGCTGCGGCAAGCGCTCGCGCTCGATGAGCTGCGCATGGTCAATGACTTTGGCGCGGTGGCCTGGGCGGTGCCGGCGCTGCAGGGCGAGGACCGTGTCCACCTGTACGGTCCGGTCGAAGCGCTTGGCGCCGGCCCGGTCAGTGTGCTCGGCCCGGGCACCGGGCTCGGGGTCGGCCTGCTGGTCGGCTCGGAGGCCGCCGGTTGGCACGTGGTCGAGACCGAGGGCGGCCACGCCAGTTTCGCGCCGCTGAATGCGGAGGAAGAAGCCATCGCGCGCTGGCTCGCCGCGCGCCACGGCCGGGTATCGAATGAGCGCCTGCTGTGCGGCCACGGCTTGTCCTGCATCGATGCGGTGCTGCGCGGCGAGCCGACCGGTCGCGAGGCCGTGCTGCGCTCGCCGGCCGAGGTGGTGAGATTGGCGCTGGACGGTCACGACCAGGCTGCGCGGCGCGCACTGGCACGCTTCTGCGCGGTGCTTGGCAGCGTCGCTGGCGATATCGCGCTGACCCACGGCGCGCGCTGCGTGACCATCGCCGGCGGCATGGTGCCGCGCTTTCTGCCGTTCCTGCGTTCCAGCGCGTTCCGCGAGCGCTTCCTCGCCAAGGGCCGCTTCGTCGCCTACCTGGAAGCGGTGGCGGTACAGGTGGTGACCCATCCATACCCCGGCCTGCTCGGTGCGGCGATGTCGATGCGGGAAACGGGGGGGCGCTGAGGCGACACTGAAAAGCCAAACTCCGTCGTTCCGGCTTGACCAGCCATTCGGCTGCTGTAAAGCGCGAGGGCCGGGATGACAGTTCTACACCGGCTCCGCCTTGCAGTTCTGTGCGATGAACTCCTCGTGCGTCGGCATCAGCTCGACCACGCCGTGGATGACGCGGCGCACGTCGGCCAGCATGCCCTCGACCTTGGCCTCGGATTTCACGTCGGCCAGGCCGTGGTAGCCGCGCGGATGGATGCCCTGGCCGTACATGACCTGGAACCAGCTGACCTCGGTGAACAGCTCGTTGTTGAGCCGCTGGACCCGGCCATTGCTCTTGAACAGCTCGATCTTGTGCCGCAGCGTGTCCGGGATCGGCATCGTGCGGCAATGGTTCCAGAACGCCGAATCGTCGCGCCGGGTGGCGTGGTAGTGCAGGATGATGAAGTCGCGGATCTGCTCGTATTCCTGCACCGACTGGCGGTTGAATTCGTCGATGTCGGCCGGGTCGAAGTGGCGGTTGGGGAAGAACGCGACCAGCCGCGCGATGGCCTTCTGCACCAGGTGGATCGAAGTCGATTCCAGTGGCTCCATGAAGCCGCCGGCCAGCCCGATCGCGACCACGTTCCTGTTCCAGAACCGCTTGCGGCGGCCGGTGGTGAAGCGGATCGGGCGCGGTTCGGCCAGCGCCTCGCCGTCGAGGTTGCGCATCAGGATGCCGGCCGCCTCGTCGTCGCTCATGAACTCGCTGCAGTAGACATGGCCGTTGCCGATCCGGCTCTGCAGCGGGATCCGCCATTGCCAGCCGGCCGCATGCGCGGTGGAGCGGGTATACGGGGTCAGCGGCGCCACCGAACGGCACGGCACCGCCAGCGCGCGGTTGCAGGGCAGCCAGTGGCTCCAGTCCTCGTAGCCGGTCTGCAGGGTGCGCTCGATCAGCAGGCCGTGGAAGCCGGAGCAGTCGACGAACAGGTCCGCTTCGTGGACGTCGCCGTTGGCGAGGGTGACCGAGGTGACGAAGCCCGATTCCGGGTGCTGCTGCACGCTGGCGATGCGGCCTTCGGTGCGGATCGCCCCGTGGCCTTCGGCGTAGCCACGCAGGAAGCGCGCATACAGGCCAGCGTCGAAATGGAAGGCGTGGGCGATGTCCTGCAACGGCGAGTTCGGGTACTGGTCCGATGCCCGCATGAACCTGTTCCTGTCGCAGGCCAGCAGGTTGATCGAGTAGTTCTCGATGCCGTCGACCTTGCCGGCCTGGCGCATCTTCAGCCAATAGTGGTGGAAGTCGACCACGCCGGTGCTGTGGCCCATGGTGCCGAAGCCGTGGGTGTAGGTCTCGCCCTGTGCGCCCCAGTCGCGGAACTGGATGCCGAGCTTGAACGTGGCCTGGGTGGCCTTGATGAACTCGTCCTCGTCGATCCCCAGCGCGGTGTTGAAGTTCACGATCGGCGGGATCGTCGCCTCGCCGACGCCGACGATGCCGATCTCGTCGGATTCGATCAGACGCAGTTCGATGTCCGTGCCGACGGCCTGCGACAGGAAGGCGGCGGTCATCCAGCCGGCGCTGCCGCCGCCGACGACGATCACCTTGCGGATGCGATTGTCGGTCATGTCGTTGTCCATCGTACTTCAGCTGTCCCCATGCCCCGTCATCCCGGCGCTCGCGCTTTACAGCAGCCGAATGGCTGATCAAGCCGGGATCCATGTTGATCCAGACTGGCAGCTCGATTGCGCATCGAAAGCCAAAAATGGATCCCGGTTTCCGCAAGGATGACAACGAGCCACCCCGAAAAAAAGCTTTGCCGGCGCTGCGGCCGGCAAAGCGGTGACAACCGGGCGGTCTGCGATCAGAACTTGTAGCCGAAGCCCGCCAGGATGGTCTTGCCGTACTCGAAGTACTTCAGCGGACGCGATTCCGAATCGACGCTCTCGGTCGAACGGGCCGGTTCGTCGCCGATATTGCTGACCTGCAGGTACAGCGACAGGCCCTTGAGCGTGCCGTCGTTGAAGTCGTAGTTCACCTGCGCGTCCTGGACCTTCTCGCCCTGGAAGTCCTCGTAGCCCAGGTCGGCGCCGAAGCCGCGGGATTCGCCGCGGTACTTGCTGCGGCTGCGCTGGCTGAAGCGGATCGAGAAGCCGCCGCGCTCGTAGTAGGCGGTCGCGCTGGACACGTACTTGGACCAGCCCGGCAGGCGCTCGCTGGTGCCGGGGCCGTTCGGTGAGATGCTGGTATCGGTGACCGAGTAGCTGCCGAGCACGCCGAAGCCGTTCAGGCCGCTCCAGATCAAGTCCAATGGCACCGAGAACGACAACTCGTAGCCGCGCAGCGTGCCGCCTTCGCCGTTGAACTCGCCCTTCAGGTAACCGTTGGTTCCGCTCGGGTAAATGACCTGGCCAGGTGCCTGCGGTGGCAGGGCATAGCCGGCGAAGTCGAACGGACGGGTGTCCGTGTAGATGTAGTTGAGCAGATCCTTGTAGAAGTAGGCCGCGCCGAGGAAGCCGGTGTTGCCCGCTTCGGTGGTGAAGTACTTCTCCAGGCTCAGGTCATAGGCGTTGGCCAGCCAAGGTTTGAGCTTCGGGTTGCCACCCTCGCCGCACCAGACCGGCTCGGTGAGCGAGATGTTGTGGCAGATGGGGCTCATCGGGATGTTCACGTCGACACTGGCGCGCATGGCGTCCATGCGCGGACGCTGCATCTGCCGCGATGCGCCGACGCGGATGTAGTACTCGTCGGGGAAGCCGAACGACAGGTTCAGGCTCGGCAGGAGGTTGCTGTAGGTGGCGCCGGAAACACCGGTGTCGCCGACATCGCTGCCTTCGACCGTGTTGATGCCGCTGGAGCTCTGGTCGGTCCGCACCCATTGCACGCCGACGTTGCCGCGCAGTACCACGTGCTGGCCGAGGTCGGTGTTGATGTTGGCCTGCGCGTAGACGGTGTCCACCGTTTCGCGGATCGACCAGTTCTTGGCGGCGATGTCCGAGTGGTTCTTCCGGACCAGCTGATAGGTGCCGTTGCGCAGCAGGGTTTCGGCGTCGAACATCGCCAGACCGTCGATACCGCCGAAGCTGAATCCGGTCGGCTGGCCCGGGAACGGCGCGCTGGCACCGACCACGCAGTCGGCCGGTGAGGCTGGATCGACCTGCAGGCACAGCTTGTACTCCAGCGACGACTTCTCCTTCTTGCGGATGGTCTCGTTGGCGCCGAAGGAGATGCTCTCGATGAAGCCGGAGTCGAAGCTGCGGCTCAGGTCGATGCGACCGGCGGTGATGCGGTCCTCGACCTGGAAGTTCTTCAGATAGCCGTCCTGCGACCAGTTGCCGGCATCGATCATCTGCAGCTGATCGGGGTCGTTGAAGCTGGTGTCGAAGGCGAAGCGGTTGAAACCGCCCGGGTCCACGGTCGCGCGCAGGGTGGCGGTGCCGTCGCCCCGCAGGCCGGCGTAGGTCTCCAGGAAGTCCATGTCGCGGTCGACGCGCGAAGTCGAGAGGTCCTGGCTCAGGGTCCAGTGCTCGCCCAGCTGCCACTTGTTGTTCCAGCCCAGCGAGAACAGGCGATCGTCGAGCGGGTTGGAGTCGGCACGCAGCACCGGCTTGACGTTGGTCCAGGTGCTGTCGGTGATGGTGCCGTTGCCGTTGACCGTATAGCCGGGCTGCAGCACGCCCTGGCCCCAGGCGGTGCCGAATTCGACGCCGGACTTGACTTCGCTCCTGCGGAACTTGGAATAGAACAGATCCAGCGAGGTCTCGTAGATGTCGCTCGGCCTGTACTGCAGGGTCAGCATCGCGCCGTCGCGCTTGTTGTTGTTGTCGAACTTGTAGATCTTGCCGCCGCCGACCACGGTGGTGCCGTTGGGGCCATCCGCATAGCCCAGGATTCGTTCTGGAAACCGGGCTGCGGGCTGTCGATGTGGGCGTAGCCGAACGCGATGCCCAGCGTGTTGTCGAGGAACTGGTCGATGTAGGAGAAGCTGTAGCGATTGCCGCTTTCCTTCAGGTCGTCGATCTTGTTCTGCTCGTAGCGAGCGTTGACCGCCAGCACGCGCTCGGAGAAATCCAGTGGGCGCGCGGTGCGCAGGTCGACAGTGCCGGACAGGCCCTGGCCGACCAGCGAGGCATCCGGGGTCTTGTAGACCACGGCCGCGCTGAGCAGTTCGGAGGGATACTGGTCGAACTCGACGCCGCGATTGTCGCTGGTGTTGGCCTGCTCGCGCCCGTTCAGGGTGGTGCCGGCGAAGTCGCCGGACAGGCCGCGGATGTGGATCTGGGCGGCACGGCCGCGCTCGCGATGGGCGGTCAGGCCGGGCAGGCGCGCGATCGAGTCGGCGATGGAGGCGTCGGGCAACTTGCCGATGTCCTCGGCGGACACGGCCTCGACGATCGAGGTCGATTCGCGCTTGGTGTCGAGCGACTTCTCGATGCCGCCACGGATACCGGTGACGACGACGCTGTCGAGCGTGGTGGCGTCGGGCGCCGGGCTGGTGTCCTGGTCATTGGCAGGCTCGGCAACGGATTGCGCCTGTACGCCCGTCGCCATCAGCGCGGTTGCCGAGGCCAGCGCCACGCTGAGCATGTTTCGCCTGAGTTGCAACATCTTCCCCTCCACACGGTTGGTGTTGGCCTCGGTGGGCTGAACGTCTGCGCGCTCTTGGCTCCGGAAGGCCATGAATTACGCCCCGCGTGCTGTTGCAGACAGCACCGGATTGGTGGCGTGAAGCGATAGTAGACGCGGGTGCAACTGCACAAACGGCACTGCAAACGTATTCACGAGGGCTGCAGACGTTTGCAGGGGAGCGGTGGGGCTTTCGCGGTGGCGGCTGCATGGAATAGTGGCATCGCCATGGCAATGCACGAATGTGTGGGAGGGCGCGGATGAGAATGCGAACGGCTTCGAACGCTGTCGTGAACATGCTGCGATGGGCACTGCTGTCGGGCTGCGTCGGGGCCGCGGCGACGGCGTCGGCCGGCGACCTGCATGTGCCGTCGCCGGACTGGCGCGACCAGGTGGTCTACTTCGCGATGATCGACCGTTTCGATGACGGCGATCCATCCAACAACGATCAGGGCGTGGGCGAGTACGACCCGGCCGACAACAGCCGTTACAGCGGCGGCGACCTGCGTGGGCTGACGCGACGGCTCGACTACATCCAGGGCCTCGGCGCGACCGCGCTGTGGATCACTCCGCCGGTCGCCAACCAGTGGCTGAATCCGGACCGCAGCTACGGCGGCTACCATGGCTACTGGGCCAGCGATCTTTCCGCCATCGATGCCCACTACGGCACCCTGGACGACTACCGCGCGCTGTCGCGCGCGCTGCACGGCCGTGGCATGTACCTGATCCAGGACGTGGTGGTGAACCACACCGGCGACTGGATCGGCTGCGGGGATGCAGTCGATCCCGACGACAATGCCTCCATCGCCGAGCATTGCCGTCTGCGCGGCGATGCCCAGGGCCGCAGCGCACCGGTGCAGCCGCCGTTCGATCGCAACGATCCGCAGGATCCGGCCGATCGCGAGGCCGCGATCTACCACTTCACCCCGCCGATCGCCGATTACAGCAACCGCCGGCAGGAGCTGGACTACGCGCTGGCCGACCTCGACGACCTGAACACGGAGAACCCGGTGGTCCGCCGCGCATTGCGCAAGGCGTACGGCGACTGGATCCGCGAGGCCGGCGTGGATGCGTTCCGCATCGATACCGCCTTCCATGTACCGGCGGAATTCTTCAACGATTTCCTGCATGCCGACGACCCCGAGGCGCCCGGCATGACCCGCGTCGCCGCCGAGACCGGCCGCGCCGATTTCCTCTCGTTCGGCGAGGGCTTCGGCAGCGACAAGCCGTTCGGCGATGCCCAGGCACGCAAGCTCGACGCCTACATGCGCACGCCAGGCGGGCTGCCGTCGATGATCAACTTCCCGCTGTACGGCACGTTGGGAGACGTGTTCGCGCGCGGGCGGCCGGCGGCCGAACTGCGGCATCGGGTCGAGTCGATGATGACGCTGCACGCCGACCCGTGGCGCATGCCCAGCTTCATCGACAACCACGACGTCGACCGCTTCCTTGCCAGTAGCAGCGAGGCCGGGCTGAAGCAGGCGCTGCTGGCGATGCTGACCCTGCCCGGGATTCCGGTCGTCTACTCCGGCACCGAACAGGGGTTCCGCGAGCAGCGGCGGGCGATGTTCGCGAGCGGCTTCGGCAGCGGTGGCCGCGACCATTTCGACACCGAGGCACCGTTGTATCGCTATCTGCGCGATGCAATCGCACTGCGGCGTGGCAATGCGGTGCTTTCGCGAGGCACGCCGGTGGTGCTCGCCGCCAATCCGGCTCGTGCCGGCGCGATTGCGTGGCGCACGGACGGGAAAGAAGAAACCGCTCTCGTCATCCTCAACAGCGCCGGCCACGAAGTACTGCTTGACGACCTCGATACCGGCCTGCCCGCAGGCACCCGCCTGCAGGGCCTGTTCGCGATCGATGCCGCGCCCCGCGATCTTGTCGTCGGCGAAGCCGGCCGCCTGACCCTGGTGTTGCCGCCGCATAGTGGCGAGGTATGGCGGGTGGCAGATACCGGTGTGCGGTCCGGACGAAAGCCGTCATCCCGGAGGGCGCTGTCACCCCCACGCAGGCGGGATGCCATGGACGCTGAGCCACTTCTGCAAGGAGGAGCCATGGATGCCCGCCTGCGCGGGCACGACGGTGACGGGGTGGCCGTGGTCGGGAGCGACTTCGAAGCCCACGGTACCGCACCCGGCACTGAATCCATCCGCCTCGTCATCGACGGCGACCTCGGCAACGCGCAGACCATCGCCATCGACGAAGCCGGACACTGGCAGGCGCGGCTGCGCGCCGACGACATGATCGACCCGGCCATCGAGCACCGCGTGGTCGCCTACGACCCTGGCAGTGGCAGGACCAGTCCCGCGCAGCTGTTCCGCGTCGCGCTCGACTGGCGGCTGGCGGCCGACATCACCGATCCGCAGGACGACGACACCGGCCCGACCGGCACCTACACCTATCCGACCGGCCCCGGCTGGCGCGAACATCGGCCAGCCGATATCGAGCGCCTG